>JAURHZ010000153.1 GCA_030833025.1 Armatimonadota bacterium | reverse complement strand
ACCCGGCTCTACAAATACTTTCTTCTCTGCAGGAATCGCAGAAGTTGCTCGCTTCAAGACATCAGCCCACTCACTCATCGATGGTGCAGTTTCCCCATTTGTATATGCCACACCAAGCCCACCACCAAGGTCGAGCTCAGGCAGCGACTTGCCGGTTTCTGTCTTTACGGTTGCGAGGAACTCAACCATGACATCGATGGCATCCGTGTGCGATTGCGTATCGAGCAGCTGTGAACCGACGTGGCAGTGGATGCCTCGTAAGTCAATGCCGGGCAGTGTGAGTGCTTCCTTGATCGCTTCGAGAGCTGAGCCATCGGAGACATTGATACCAAATTTCGAGTCTTCCTGACCCGTTCGGATACGGCGGTGGGTGTGTGGATCGATGCCTGGAGTCACGCGAATCAAAATCGGCTGAACAATGCCGTGTGCGGTCGCAATACGCGAGAGGCGGCGAAGCTCATGTGGGTTGTCGACAACAAAGCGGCCAACGCCTTTGGCAATACCGAGCTCGATCTCTTCATCGGACTTGTAGTTGCCGTGATACAAGATGTTCTCCGGTGGGAAACCAACGGATAACGCGGTGTAGAGCTCACCACCGCTTGCGACATCGATATCGAGACCTTCCTCGTTCACGACCGCTGCAATCGCCTGCACAAGGAATGCCTTGGATGCGTAGGAAATCCGTACATCCCCTTTGTAACGCTTGCCGAAGACCTCGGTGTATTTGCGGCAGTTCGTGCGGACAAGGGCTTCATCCACGACGTAGAGAGGGGTTCCAAATGTCTTTGCCAGCTCAACTGTGTCACAGCCACCGATCTCGAGGTGACCGGCATCGTTGACCCGCTGGGTTCCTAATAGCATGACCAAAGCTCCATCAAAAAGGGAATCAATCCCACGAGGGGGACACCCGGCTATGTTACCAGCACAACGGATGTGAGGGGATATTGAAGCGCCGTGCAGCTTGCGTGTGACGTCGCACCATCGACGAAGATGAATACTTGGAATCTTTCCCGACGGCTGTGGTTTAGCAACAGTGATGCAACCTATTGAGCTGCCCATCGCGACTGCAGACCGCACCAACACGCTTCAGACATTTTTGGATGTCCGCTCAGCGCTTCCATTTACGGGCTACCAACTTTCCCCGTGGCTCGGCGGGCGGACGGAAGGTCTCCGGCGATTGGCATCCTTTGATGTCTCCTCATACGCTCGCACGCGCAACCAGGTTGGTCCCGCATCCGGTGTCAGCCTCCTCGGACCCTACATCCGACATGGTCTCATCACCCTCGCTGAGTGCCGCACCTCCGCGATTCGTAAGTCTGGTGGGAATCCACCGGTCAAGTTTCTCCAAGAGCTTGCATGGCGTGAGTATTACCAGCGGGTTTACGCACAGATGGGGGATGCCATCATGGCAAAAAACATCGAGGCGCCAAAGGTTGAACTCGGAAATCTACCTCTCCCGGATGACATCCGCTTTGGAGCTACCGGACTTGCCTGCATTGATGAAAACATCAATGAGCTACGGGAGACGGGTTATATGTACAACCATGCCCGGATGTGGGTGGCATCGTACATCATCCACCACCGGAAAGTCGCTTGGCAGCAAGGTGCAAAAATGTTTCTGCAGCACCTCCTCGATGGCGATCCGGCATCCAACTCCCTCGGATGGCAGTGGATTGCCAGCACGTACAGCCATAAGCCGTATCTCTTTGATCAGGGAAATGTCCAGCGCTTCAGCGACCACTGTTCCCGCTGTTCTGCCGCGCGAAATGGCAGCTGCCCGTTTCGGGAATACATCGATATTCCACCGGCAAGGGAGTTTTCAAAGCCATTGCCGATGGCGCAAAAGACCGAGTCTGTTGCCATTGTTGATGAAGGACGACTGCCCGATTTGCTGTGGGTGCACGGGGATCATCTTGATGTCCCGGCGAATACCGCGCTCGCCAATCATCCAGATGTCCCAGCAGTCTTTATCTTCGATACGACACTGGCATCATCACGCAAGATCTCGCTGAAGCGTTTTGGCTTCCTCTATGAAAGTGTCTCCGAATCATTCCAGCGGCACGCGGCAGGCGGAACAATTTATGTCGGTGACCCTGTCGAGATACTGTCATCCATTGCTGATGGTAAGCACATTGCGACGACAGCTACACCTGCCGGGCGGTTCTACGAAATCCGTAATGCTATAGCAGCTGCTGGGACATCCGTAACGACACTGATGCCACCCCAGTTCGTTCCGGACACGGGAGCGGTTCCAAACCGGTTCATGAAGTGGTGGAAGGCGGTTGAGGATGATGTCCTTACTTTGCAGCCGCGGTTGCTCTCCTAAGCCCAACTCCAGCGAGGACATTGAGGCGCTCTTTTTGTTCAGCCGTAGCACTCGGGCTTACAGAAAGCTTGATCGTCCTAAAGGTAAAAGGAGCCATCGTGACCGTAAAGCTTGTCGGCTTACCGTCTTCGGTTTCAAATCGTAGGGTAAGCGTCGTTCCGATGCTGGCATTTGCAACCGCCATCCCGGATGCTGCCGCACCTATGAGCGTCATCCCAGGGCGTATGCCAGCCATTTCAGCGGGCGAACCTTTATGTACGAAGGAAACAAAGGCTTTATCGCCGGGTGTGTGGTTTGTATCGAGGACCAGACCTAGGTAAGGAACATCTTGCTTACGCCCGGATGCCGCTACGCCAATGCCCTCGAGCAGCGGCAGAGGGTCAATCAGGTCTATTGTTCGGACGAGGGAATCCATTATTTGGCGCATCCCTTGGCCCGCAACTGTCTCGGCAACCGAATCGACGCCGCGGACGGGATAGGCCTTTCCCGTCATTCGGTAGTCATCTAACAACCGCCAGATGACATCCCAAATCGACTTTTTACCAGCGGTTCGATTCCCGATTTCAAGATCCATCATCAAGCCAACGACATAGCCCTTATTGTAATAACTAAGCCCACCGTAGCCCTGCGAGTTGCTGGCTTCCCAAACTCTCAGCGAGCATTGCTCAGCGGTGACGCTACGGCTGGCAGGATTATTGCCAAGCTCTGTCAGCTGTTCGCTGAGATCAGCGAGGTAGTCGCTACGCGTCATGATGCCTGCGCTGACGCAGAGCTTTGGGGCAAGGTAATCGGTGACGCCTTCGCAAAACCAGAGGTCGGGGGTCTGAACGGCGGTTGAGTAATCAAACGGGCCGAGGCCCTGTGGGCGGATGCGCTTTACAAGCCACGCGTGGATGAGCTCGTGCGCGCAGAGACGTAGGTCGGACGCGGATGTCTTTGATGCGCTGGCACGTGGGAGTCGGATAACAGAGCTGTCCAAGTGCTCAAGCCCGCCGTAAAAGCCATCATAGTCGGAAAAGCGCAGCTGGAAGGTATAGCGGTTTGCGGGAGCTTCGCCGAATGCCCGTGTGGATGCATTCCAGACACGGGTGAGGGCGTTCAGCCAGCGCTGTGCGGTGCCGGTTGGCGCTCCGACGACCGTTACGGCAAGAGTTTTGCCTTCGATGGTGTCTTCTGCAAGCTCTACCGCTCCAAGGTCTGCCGGGTGATCTGCGAGGTGGTCATAGCTAGGGGCATCGAACGCGTTACGAACCCCTGGGACGGGGTGGTTCGGGGATGACACTTGCCAGCCCATCGGGACTTTATAGAGGACGGAGCATGGCTTTTGTTCTTCACCCTTGATGTACATCAGGGTTGTGGTGCCTGGGATAAACGCATGGTTTTCCGAGATCGCCGCGTGGAAAAATCCAAGCCCTTTGGTTTCCGTCTTGACCGTGTACTGAAAGGTAACTGGCTTACCGGCAGTCGGCTTAATGCTCCATGTTGCCGGCGTAGGGTGGGCCAAAGTTAACGGAGCTCCATCCTGTGAGGCGGTTACACCGGTGATGTTAGCCGGAGTGTCAAGGAGAACATACCAACCCGGGCTCCATTTCGGAATGCAGACATCGATGGAATCGGATGCATCCGGTGTGAAAGTCATTGTGACCGTTAGCATCGCCGATGAAGGTTTCGCAATCGCTACGGTGTATGCCACGGATGGCACGGCAGCAGCGCCTGGCAACAATGTGCAAGCAACACAAAGAATGGCAACAACGAAGCGTGCTAGGGTCTTCAGATCGATGTGTGATGGTGTTCGACGGGCAAGGAGCATCCCTTAGGATACAGTCAGGTATCCATCGATGTCATTGGACTTCATCACTTCTCGTAAACGTGCGAGGGCCTTAGACTGAATCCGGCTGACGTGCATTTGGGAGATGCCGAGCTTACCGGCAATCACGGCTTGCGTTTCTTCTTCGAAGAAGCGAAGCTCAATAATAATGCGCTCCCGTTCCGAGAGCCTTGAGAGGGCAGCGCGGAGGTCTGCAAATTCCTCGATGTTGGCCATTTCGGAATCGATTGCACCTATGAGCTCTTTGAGCGTGGTGTCAACAGATGGGTCACTGCCTTGTAGGACTGCATCCAGCGATACCAGCTTGGTGCTTTCATGTGCCGTGATGGCTTCCCGAAGATGTGCCTCGGAGACGTTCATTCGCTGTGCTACTTCGACAACACTTGGTGCGCGCCCAAGCTCACTTGTCATGGTTGCGGTGACACGTTTCGCGGTGACGTTCATCTCCTGCATCCAGCGTGGAACGCGCACACTAACCGTTTTGTCTCGGAAGTAGCGTCGAATTTCACCGAGGATGTTTGGTGCAGCATACGTCGAGAAGCGGGTGCCGTGGCTTGGTTCGAAGCGATCGACGGCATTAATGAGGCCGATGTTGCCGACTTGGATCAGGTCATCGAGTGGCTCGCCGGAGTTTCGAAACCTAGATGCCAGTGCCCGGACAAGGCGCTGGTGACCACGGACAAGCTTTTCCCTGATTGCAGGGTCGCGATTGGATGCGTATGCAATGGACCATTGATCCAGCTGTTTGATACTCGGCGGTGGTTGTGAGGACATTGGAACGCTTCTTCCATCATCGCTGCGTACAACGGTGACGATGTGTCGTCATTATACGGGGTGCAAACCTTCGATGCATCTGCTCTACGACTGATATCAAAACCATTCACATAAATTGCTTGCTAAATTACATTGATAGTGCAACTAAATAGTTTCGAGCCAGTCACATACAGCATTATGGTGTTCTAATCAGCCAACGTATGCGTTGATTCCTTTAATGGTTCAGAGAACAACTGTTAAATAAACGACAACCAATTATTCGTGGGGCGTACCAATGCAAATCAAGGGAAGAAGCATACGCATTTTGGAAGATGTTCGGGCATACAATGATCAACCGGCTACGTAAAGTAGCAGGACGGCAATGTCTCCAAGCACTCACTAAGCGGGCCCTGTTGAACAGGACTATTTCATATCGCTTGAGTGACCGGGGAATGCCTTTGCGGTTGGATCAATCGTTGTCTTTGCGAAGTTAGCTGCCGTCGCTGCCTCAGCTACTCCCGTCACGATGAGCTTCAACTTGCCATCGTAGGTGCAGATATCACCCGCTGCGAAGACTCCCGGGAGGTTTGTCTCCTGATGCGAATTCACGACGATCTGATTTTTTTGGAGCTCGAGGCCCCATTCCTTGATTGGACCAAGGTTGCTGAGAAAGCCTAGTGTCAAGATCAAGTCATCACAGACAAGCTGGGATTCTTCACCTGATTGCGTATCAACTACGGTGAC
>JAURHZ010000152.1 GCA_030833025.1 Armatimonadota bacterium | reverse complement strand
GCAAACCTTGCGCGTAGCCTAGCTGCCAACAATGACCTCTCGCCTGACCGCAGGTTGCGGATGTTCCTTGAGTACAGTCAGCCTGACCCGGATGCGCAGGAATTTGATCCGGTTGAGGATCATGAAACGATCATTGGGATTCAGGTAATTAAGCCAGATCTCGATGACTCGGATGGTAATGCTAGTGTGGGTGATATGTTTTCGACCACTGCCGGCGAGCAGCGCGAGCTCGCTGCCGCTGGTGTCGTTGCGCCGTCTACGACCGTGAATCAACGTGATGTCGGAGTTGATAGTCCTACTACGCAAGCGTTGCTTACAGCGGCACTGACAGAGACCACGCCGGCTACTACCGAGGCACGAACGGTTGCAACAGTGAGTCCTGTGATCACCGATGGTGTCGATACGCGAAGTGGTACACATGCACCGGTTTCGATGCGTGGTTCGGCGGCACGCCCGAATCACGACGATGAGCAGAACCGCCCTGTGGAACCGCGTTTCGCGCAAGCCACCCGGCAGGCTAATCCACGCTTCCGTACGGCTGCGGAGCCTATCCGCCTCCGCTGGTGGTATTGGCCGCTCATGATATTGACGGTCCTGCCGGTAATCGCTGGGGTGTCAACACACTTTGTAGGTTCTGCGGTGCCCATCAATGTGATGATGGCCTTACTTGCGGTGACGGGTGTTCTGGCAAGCTTGCAGATGATAATCACGAGTGGTGTTCGGATGCCAGCTTGGGCGACATTTGTGTTAGTTTTTCCGATGGCCGCCGGTGTGATGGGCGGAGGTGCGCTGGCTGCGGCGCTCGTGGGTCCGGCTGCATCCCTTCAGGATTTAGGTAAGGCACTTGCTTCTGGGCTTGTTCCTCTGGCGGTTCTGGTCGCAGCGGGTGTTTCGATTCGCCGTACATGGCGGTTGTGGGTCGCGGTTCATATGTTGACAGCCATCGTGTCAACGGCTGACATCGTGAATGCCTTTATCCTCGCAAAGTAGTTGCGTTCAGTAGCGCGGTACTTCGTACCAAAGGCTCTGCGGTTGATGCAAGCTGATTACTAAGCCAAACCTTCCATCCAGTCCATGGGGTCCTCACCTCGGAGACGCAGAATTCCATTGATGGTTGAAAATGGCCTGTGTTCGAAAAATCCGCGGTGCGCACTCAGTGGGCTCGGATGAACAGAGCGAATGGTGTCATGCCTCTCCGTTAGAAATGGTGCTGCTGCATTTGCTGCGTGTGACCCCCAAAGGACGAATATCGGTGGCTGCTCCCGGTCCGCAAGAGCCTTAAGGACAGCATTTGTGATGACATCCCAGCCGAGCTTAGCGTGTGAAAGCGGTGTTGCGGCACGCACCGTTAGGGTTGTATTCCATAGGAGAACGCCTTGATGCGCCCAGGGCGTCAGGTCATGGTGTGTTGGAATAGCAACACCAAGGTCAATGGCGAGAGCTTTGTGGATATTCTTCAGGGATGGCGGTGCTGGCACCGTATCCGGGACGCTGAAGCATAGGCCCTGTGCCTGTCCTTGCCCATGGTAGGGATCTTGGCCAATGATGATGACCTTTGTCCGTGCAAGTGGCGTCAGCGTGAGCGCGCGAAGCTCCATCCCAGCTGGTGGATAAACCGTAGCGTGTGCCCGCTCAGAAGCGAGGCGGTCTTGCAGCGCCTGGCCATCAGGTCCCGCAAGGATTGGCGCGAGAATGTCGTGCCAGTCTGAGGATTCATCGAGAAAGAGTGTGTGTGGTTTCACGGTCCTATTCTAGGCAATGTCGGGTGTGGTTGCGGGATGCGAAAAAAGCCCCAGCCTCGAAGAGGCTGGGGCGTCGTTCCAATATGAGACTTATTGGAACATGCGGGTTTCGATGTTGCCGAGGAAGCGGCGGAGTGGGGACCCTCCTGAACGACCTGTGGCTGGGATTGTAATCTGATCCACTGCGGATGAACCACTGCCACTGTTGATCGTCAAGGTCGTTGAACCCGTCTTGATCGAGTGACCATTTGGAATACGCAGCTCAGGGTGATCAAACGGTGCGCTACGGTTTTCGACACGTGGGTCTGTCATCTCGAGCATCATCTGAATCAGGTCACGCTTTTCGAACACAGTGAGATCAAGCTTCTTGACATCCGGGGATGTATCAGGCTTGTTCTGGTGACCAAAGTCACCGCCACGGTTGTAGTTGTTGATAACTTCGTGCAGCGTTGCATAGCCACCGTTGTGGTTGTAAGGAGCATTCAATGCAACATTCCGGAGACCAGGTGTCTTGAAAGCGCCGTTGACTGCGATCCGGCTAGATGGCGTTACATCACCGATGCTGTCTGACAGGATTCCGAGCTGGAGGCTGCGGCTGAACGACAGTGGGTTGCCGAATGGGTCATTTGCACCTACGCCAAGATCTTCCGCCGTTGGGCGAACACCGATATTGTAGTAACCAATATCGTAGACGGAGACATTGTTATCGTGCATCAGCATCGATTCGACCATCACGGTGCGATTTTGATCCCGCGCTTCATGCCAGATGACAGGGATTGCTGCGTTAGTAGTTGTCGCTCCCTTGTGGCAGCTGATACATCCAGCTTTGCCATTGAATAGCTCAAATCCACGTTTCGCGCTTTCCGAAATGGCCTTGCTGTCACCGCGGAGGTAGTTATCAAGAGGTGTCTGATCGGACACCAAAGTTGATTCATACATCAGGACGGCTAGTCCAAAGATTAGCGAGAAGTTGGCCTCGATGTGCTTGTAGGTGCCATTGGAGTCCTTGATGATCCGGCCACCCGAAACTGAGAACTTGTCATCGCCATTCCACCAGGATTCTACAAACGCATCCTTTGCCATTTGCTCATAAGAAGTGTTAAGGCCAACACCACTGCTATCGATGATGCCACTCAGCACAGAGTCTGTAGGGTCGACCCGTTGAGTACCCAGAGGCTTTAGGGAGAACATTTTCCGTCCGACAGCTGCGAAGTCACGCCCACCATGTGCCATCTCAACATCACTGTTGACCGGTCCCACAGCTTGGCTAGCAAGGCTTGCATTCTTGATCGACAGATGCGTGCTAACCGTTTCGCCTGTAAGTGGGTCTGTCTTGTAGACACGGGCATTGACATCAGAGTCGCCGAACGGGTTCACACCATTGAATTCGTTGTGTGCACGGCCATCCCAGAAGTTTCTCTGGTTGAAGATGGCGTTGATCACCGATGGTGCATTCCGTCCGGTTACCTGCAGCGTGTTAAGTCCTTGTCGGTTGAATGTAGCATCTGGGCGCAGAATTCCAGAATCTATCGCCGTGTTTGTGATGCCGAGGAAGTCGACTTTGAAGACGCCTTGTGAACCCACGATGTCATTTGATGAGCGAAGTTTCGTGCTGGATGCATCATTTGGGTCGCTGAACTTTGTGAATGGGAAGTCGCGGTCAAGCTTCAATTGGTAGTTGACGGTATGTCCATTGTCAAAGCGGCCATCCGGTCCTGGAGCCATCTGATTACGGTCACGTCCATCGGAACCACCCTGATAGTGGCAGCTTGCACAGGCTGTTTGACCATCCGAGCCGACCTGCATATCCCAGAAGAGAGCCTTCCCCAAACGAATTGCAGCGGCGCGGTCCTTGATGAAGTTGTCTAGGTTTTCAGGGAGTGGAACTTCGACTGAGTCGAGTGGTGCCAAGGGGGATGACAGGAGGTTGTTTTCCGGTGCTGGGGCTTCCTGTGCACTAGCCTGTTGGGAGAACGAGAGGGATCCGATGGCAATGATTCCAGCCATTCCTAGGATCGTTGCCGCCGTATGGCGAGCGTTTAGTGTTATTCGATTCATTCTTGTTTCCTGATGAACAGACCCACACTGTCCGGGATTGGCAGCGGGTGCTACCCAGTGGGTCCTGCGTTCGGAAAGGAGATTACTTTGTGTTAATAAGTTGTTACGACAGCACAAATGCTTGTAATAAATAGCCGTTTATAATGGTTATCTATCTGGATGAATGCGCTTTGGTGCGTCATGTTTATTAATCATGGATGGATGGTCTGTTCTCTTATCTCGTATCACCATGCATCACGTATGATTGCTTGAATTTACTAAAGTAAATTCGTTACGTTAGTTAACTTAGTTGGAGTCGCGTAAGAGCCTCCGCGTGGTGATCCCATTTTCGATACGTAATCAGTGGTGTGTATCGAAGGACAAACCGGTAATTTTAGCGAACCGGATTGTATGTCTAGAGTCTCTTTCGGTCTCCCTGCCGAGCTGCAGGAATATGTTGTCAAAGTTGGTACCAGGCCCAATCCGCATCGGGCAGCGCTACGGGATGCAACGAATGCTCTCGAAAATGCATCAATGCAAATCAGTGAGGAACAGGGAAATTTTATGTACCTGCTCATCAAAATGCTTGGTGCTCATAAGTGTCTTGAGGTTGGGACATTTACTGGATATTCCGCATTGGTAACGGCAGAGGCCTTGCCTGCGGATGGTCAGCTCATTTGTTGTGACATTTCCGCTGAGTATCCGGCCATTGGGCGGCCACACTGGGAAACGGCAGGTGTGGCATCCAAAATTGATTTGCGTATCGGTCCAGCGACGGAAACATTGGATGGACTCTTAGCAACGGGGCATGCAGGGACATTTGATTTTGCATTTATCGATGCCGATAAGCCCAACTACGATGCGTACTACGAGTCTGCCCTGAAGCTCGTTCGTAAGGGCGGCGTCATTGGTATCGACAATACGCTTTGGTACGCAAAGGTCATCGATGAGGATGTCCAAGATGACGACACGATCGCGCTTCGGGCACTAAATATCAAAGTGCATGCTGACCCGCGAGTGGAGATGGTGCTACTGCCGATTGGCGATGGCCTCACACTTTGCCGGGTGAACTAAAGAGTACTGGGCGCTTGGGAGAAGACCTGGCCGCCCAGTTTTTGGAAACATCCGGTGCCGACGTCATCGCACGAAATGTCCGCCCAGGAACTGGGTGTGGCGTTCGCGGTGAGCTGGATATTCTGTGTCTTGATGGTCAGACGCTGTGCGTTGTTGAGGTGAAGACGCTGCGCCGGCGTGGGGGCGGGATGACTCCGGGGATGAACGTGACGGCGGCGAAGCAACATCAGATTGTGATGCTCACACAGCTTTGGTTAGCCCAGAATCCATTGCCTGATGAGACTGGCATCCGCTTTGATGTGATCGAAGTGACCCTTGGCACGCGTGGAACGCCTGACATTGTGTGGCATAAAGCCGCCTTCCTCGCCACGTAACGCGGTTGCAATCCTAATCAGTTTTTCGTTTTTCTTCGTGGTGCTTGCAGGCGGTATGAAGCGCTGGACTTTGCGTTTTGCTCACAATAAAAAGGGGCCTTTCTCGCCACGTAACGTAGCAGGAAAGGCCCCTTTCACTATGGACAGAATAACTAGAGTTTTACATTCAAGCTGACGGACTTCACTATCCCACCAGAGCTTGCCGTAACCTTTACGCTGACCGCCTTGATAACCTTGGATGTCGTCACCGTAAATGTTGCCGACTTCTTACCTGCGGGAATCGTGACCGTCGTAGGAACCTGCACCGTCGCCGGGAGCGCACTCGCCAAGTCGATGACTGTATCCGCGCCGCTAGCCGCCGCAATCGTCACCTGACCCAACACAGCCTGCCCACCGGAGATCGCCGTTGGCGCAAGCGTAAATGTTGCCAGCGGTG
>JAURHZ010000151.1 GCA_030833025.1 Armatimonadota bacterium | reverse complement strand
GCCGTGGCATAGTTTCCGGGTTTCGCCAAATCGAGTGCTTCCTGAATCATGTGTTTATTGACCCGCTTCGTTAGCGAATGGTTCCCATGATTCGTAAAGCCCCCACCAGTTGGAGCTTTGCGGAGCAATGGGAGGGGGATTTGTAAGCAATGGCTCACTGCGAGCCTAAAACCCTGCTACGGCTTGACCGTCAGCGTGCCGGTTTTGGTTGTCACGCCATCCGAGTTCGCGCCAATCGTCACCACCGTCTGCACCGTAGGCTTCTTGGTCGAAACCGTAAAGGTGGCAGATAGCGCTCCCTTGGGAACCGTCACCGTCGCCGGGACCGAGCCAATCGTCGCACTGCTTGTCGATAGCGTTACGATGACATCGCCAGGCGCCGCAACCGCAAGCTTCACTGTGCCCGTGGCGTTCGTCCCGCCCGTAACCGATGTCGGTGCAATCGTCACACTCGCCACCGCTGGAGGCAGAACCTTTAGCGATGCCGCCTTTGAAACGCCATTGAGGCTTCCCGAAATCGATACATCCTTGATCGCATTGACCACCAGCGTCGTCACCACAAATGTCACACTCGTCTTGCCACTCGGAACAATCACCGTCGCAGGAACCGTCGCGACACCCGTCAGACTACTCGATAACTGAACCACATAGCCCGTACTCGGCGCCGCACTCGAAATCGTCAGCGTCGCGGTACTCGGCTTGCCCCCCGTAACCGCTACTGGATTCAAGGTCAAGCCCATCACCTCTGCACCCGTCACCGTAAGCGTTCCCGTGACCGCACTCGCACCGGATGTCACCACAACCGGAACACGCACATTCGCAAACACCACCTGCGTATTCACCGTTAGTGTTGCCGTCGTCTGACCACTTGCAACCACCACGGATGACCCCACAGACACCGCGGGGTTTGTCGCATAAACATCCAAAGTGACACCCGTCGCCGGTGCAGGGGCATCCAATGTGACCTGCAGCTGGGATGGCAACCCACCACGCACCGTCGCAGGTGTAAATGTCACCGCCTTGATACCGATCGGACGCAAAACAATCGTGGATGTCGAGATCTGCTCGCCAACCGATGCCCCGATTTCAACCTGCGTCTCCGCACTCACCTGCGTCGTGCTGATACTAAATGTAGCGCTCGACTTACCAGCCGCAACAACAACGCTTGCCGGGACAACCGCATGGGTGTCATCGGATATCAACGCAACCGTAAGCCCACCCGTTGGCGCTTTGCCATCCAGCAAAACCGTACCCATCGCCGTGTTGCCACCGGTCAATGTAACAGGTGAAACCTTGACAGTAACATTCGGAGGAAGAACATCTAAAACAGCCGTCTTCTCAACGCCACTTGCGGTTGCATGGAGCACCACGCCAATAGCATCCGAGACCGCCGTCGTCGAAACCGAAACGGACACCGACTTCTGACCGCTTGGAACGGTAATGGTTGCTGGAAGCGTTGCCGCTGCCGCATCGGATGAAAGCTGAACCACATAGCCACCACTTGGCGCATTTCCGGACAATGTCACCGTCGCGATACGCGTCCCGCCGCCAACAACACTCGAGCGGTTCAATGTAAAGCCCGTCAAGGCAACACGCGTCACCGAAAGGTCCGCTGTCGCTGTCGCACCGCCGTACGTTGCACTAATCGTCGCTAGCGTATCCAACGCAACCGCAGTCGTCGAAACACTAAATGTGCCAGTCGTCTGCCCCGCTGGAATCGTCACTGTCCCTGGCACGGTTGCCGCAGCCTTGTTCGACTGCAACACGACCACCGCTCCGCCCGTTGGCGCGATGCCACTTAGTGTCACCGTCGCCGTACTCGCATTTCCACCCGCAAGCGTCGCTGGATTCAATACAACACCAACGGACTTTGTCCGCTGAAGCAACAGCTTGGCGGTTACGGAGCCAGCCCCGCCAGCCGCCGTAATAGTGATACTCGTATCGACCGCAACCGCCTTGGTCGTCATTGTAAATGTCGCAGCCGATTGCCCCTCGGCAACCGTAACACTTGCCGGAACCACTGCCGAAGCATTCGAACTCGTGAGGTTGACCTTGAAGCCACCCACACCAGCGGTTCCATTGAGGACAACACGACCATCGACATTCACACCACCCGTTGTTGTCGATGGCGAAAGCGTTACAGAAACCGGCGCAAAGGATGTCGTAAACAGCTTGCGCGCCTCTTCGTTGCCCGCTTTATCAACCGCCCAGTAACGAATCGTGTGCGCCTGACCATCCAGAGCAATCGCCCCCGTGTACTTCTTTGGCGCCTGCTTGTCGAAGACATACCAAATGCTGTCGATGCCCGAGAGGTTATCCGTGGATGACAGCACAGCACTGGTCCCGCCACCGCGGACACTCGCGCTCGTTACCGGTGCCGTCGTATCTATCCTAACGGTGATAGCTTTTGGATACTCATCGTTGCCGTAGTTGTCGGTCGCAAAGTAAAGCAGCTGATGCTCACCTTCACCCAAAAGACTGACCGACGCGATGCTGCCCGTCGCAATGACCGGATCCAGCGTATCGATTTGGTAATACAAACCCGCAACGCCCCAAGCACGCTCGGCATCCAGGCCATTAAGGAAAACATCCACCGGAGTCCGGAACCAACCATTTCCATTTGGATACTGCTGCACCAATGTCTCGGTACGCGGAGGCGTGTCCTGAATTGGCAGCAGCTCGAAAATGCGATTCGACAGTGCTGCCGAAACCCAAATATCGCCATCGGCATCGAGGGCAAAGTACGTCGATGTCGTGAAGACCGCCGTCGGACTCAAGATAGATCTCAATGGAGTAACGCTGGAAAGATCAGCGCTTAGAACAGCCCCGATTCCACTGTAGTCATCCGATGCGAGGAAGACCACACGGCCATCCGGAGCAACATCCACCTGGCCATAAAGGCGCAGCGTCGCATCATCCCCGGTACGCCGCGCTGTTCGCACGCCATCCTTTGTATAGATGTCAATGCGCCCTGTGCTTCCGCCTGCAAACAAAAGGTAGATGTGGCCATCCTCGGTGACTCGCATGTCGCTGAGCTCATTGGACAATGCGCCATCCGCGACGCCAAAGGATGCCTTTTGTGTACCCGTTGGGCCGAGGCGGCGGATGCTGGTTGAGTCCGCATCATAGACATACGTATCGCCAGCACTGTCGGTCCCGATCGCAGTTACATTGACCGTGGAAAACCCACTGAGAGGACTAATATTGAATATCGTTTCTGGAAGTCCATTCGCCGCATAAACATTCACCGTTCCACCAGATGCCAGCGGCCTTATAAAAGCACGGCCACTAGGATCCGCGTGGAATACGGTTCCATCATTGGCAATCGCCTTATCGGACAGGAGAAGCCCCTGCTGATCGAAGCGCTGCAAGGTCCCGAGTCGCACGTTCCAAACAATAATGGAGCCATCCGCCAAAACACGCAGCGGAGTGCTGCCATGTTCGATGGAAGTCTGTGCATCAACAATTGCATGAATACTTTTGATCGCCGATGTATCCGCATTTGCCTCCACAACACGCGAGAGCTGTGTGCCTTGGAAGGCAATGCGGTTGGTCCCAGCAGTTGCGAAAATGCTGTCGGTCGCGGGTGCATCCGCGGGGATAAACTCTCCCAACGTGTCCAATCCGCTGGTAAAGAAGCGATAGCCCTGGCGCAAATTGTAATCAGTAAAGCTTGCCACAACGCGGCCATCCGCAAATGCGCGCACATTCCCGAGAGCTGGCTCCGGAGTCACATCCCGTAACTGGCGGAAGCGGCTGTCAAGCAGCGTCAGGTGACCTTGCCGGTGAAGAAGGACCAAATTGCCATTTGGCAGGGCTGCGATGCCAGTTGCATCGGAGATCGGATTCGCCCCAGAGTTGCCAATATTGGTGATGCTCGCAACCAGGTTCCCAGCACGTGAGAAGACAGAAAGGCTGGTTGGCGTCAGGACGAGGAGCTGCCCGGTGGCATCCACTGCGGTATCGATGACATCCAGCTCGACATCCGTGAGGAAGCGGTCAAATGTGCCATCCGGTTGGAAGCGCGCGATTCCACTTGGCCCGGCAGCGTAGACGTAACCCAAGCGGTCGACGCTGATCGAGCGGATATCCGGTGTGATACCGGGAGCTTGCATATCCTCGGCAGTCGCCACGATGCGCTCATAGCTGCCATCCGCCCGGTACTTGGATGCCAGTCCGTGGTTGGCATCCAGGATGACCCAACCGCCATCCGGGTGCGCATCGATGTCATCCACGCGCTCGACACGGTTTACGCCGTAGCCGGATTGGATGATAGTGCCAGTGCCCAGCGTCTGCGCCTGACCGGGAACTGCCAGAGCAAGAATAAGGAATGTAGCAAGGAGTGCAAGCCGTCGGTACATGATGCGTCCGCCCCTGAATGAAACGTGTTTGGAGCGGACAGCATAATGCAGGTATGGAATGGTTGTCAAAAATTAATGGTTATCAATGCACATCTGTATCGTTTTCCGGCACATCAAACGCATCCAGTAGGTCAATGTCCGGGTGATTGTCATCTGGAATAGCATCTAGCACCTTTTGGTCAAGCTGGACATCCTTTATCGGGTCAAGCAGTAATGGAGAGACTTCGGACAGCTGGTTTTGCGCATCCGCGACGCCCAGCTTATGCAAATTCCGCGCCTTTGCCAGCACGCTGCGCTGCAGACTTCCACTTGCATCGTTGTACTTACCAGCCGCCGTAACAAGACTCTTTCCGACTGCCTCGAAATGCTTGATGAAAGTAGCCACACCTTTATAGAGGTTGGCGCCTTCCTTACGAATCTCTTCGACATTCTGCGCAAAAGTATGCTGATTGATCACCCAAGCCGTGGTGCGGAGGAGGCCAATCAGCAAGCCCGGGGATGTCAGCACGACCCGTTTATCCAACCCATACTTGATCAGATCAGGGTCGGCCTCGATGGCGGTGTGGTACAGCGCCTCCGTAGGGAGGTACAGAATCACGTGGTCAACGCCCTTAAAGTGATGGTGATACTGCTTGCTTGACAGGTCATCGATATGCTTGCGCACCGCCTTTGCGTGCTCACGCAGCAATACCAGCTGCTCTTCTTCGGTCTCTGCCTGCATCGCACGGTCAAACTGGTCAATCGGCATTTTCGAGTCGATGACTACTTTGGACCCGCTCGGCAATGAGACAACCATGTCCGGAATAAGCGTCTGGTTTCCAACACGCACCTGCTGCTGGCGGACATAATCCACACCAAGGCGTAGGCCAACGCTTTCAGCAACATTTTCAAGCTGCAGCTCACCCCAGTTTCCGCGGTCCTTCGGACGAGAGAACACACGCGTCATTTGCTCGGCTTGCTTGGCAAGATCGGCGATGTGTTGCTTTAAAACGGCATCGGATTCTGTGCGGCCCTTGAGGAGCTCTTCGGTCTGCGCTTTGAGCGCTTCCATGGCTTCGGTGTATGGCTTTGTCAGCTCCTCGATAGACTTGCGCTGCTCATCCAGCTCCTGACCGGACTCCTCACGAATCTTCTCTTTGAGCTCTTTGGCGATTTCGGTGCCGAGCAGCTTGTAGGAATCCTTCATCGCTTCTTCGGTGCGCAGCTCCGCTCTTGCAGCAGCAATCCGGTTATTGGCTTCCTGAAGCTGCGCGCGCAACGTCTCAAGCTGGGACTCCAATCCAGCGATGCGTCCCTTGAGCCCGGTCTCGCTGTTGGTAAGCGCATCCTTCTGGGCATTCAGCGTTGCGAGCTGTGCCTGCTGGGAATCCCGAACAGCACTCACCTCGGCGATGCTTTGCTCTTTTGCTGCGATATCGGCTTGCAGCGATGTTGCTTTGCTTTGCGCATTTTGGAGGTCGGCTTTTGC
>JAURHZ010000150.1 GCA_030833025.1 Armatimonadota bacterium | reverse complement strand
TAATCTTGATGGCGTATTCCGTGGATGACTTTAGCTTGTCCAGCGTAATCGCCACGGGAACATCTTTCGTAAACGCTTGTTCAGGTAGCTTCCGCTCGACTTTCCCGCCTTTTCGGCTTAGCTCAAGGGTGCCCTTACGGTCCGCATAGCACAGGACATTGATGACACAGCTGGATGCATCCACGAGGCCCATCACGATGTCATAGGCATGCGCAGGAACATCAGTCCGGTAAACAGGTGGAGGACCGCCCTGTCCACCTTGACGTCCGCCACCGCCTTGGCCTCCACCTTGACCACCGCGTCCACCACCGCCACCTTGACCACCGCCCTGACCGCCGCGTCCGCCACCGCCGCCTTGACCACCGCGAGGTCGCTCAGGCTGGGTCGGATCCTGCATCAATCCAAACAACTGTAACAGTCCGCGCATCACCAGCCTCCGTTTCCGCCACCATTATTGCCGCCGCCGTTTCCACCGCCGCCGCGACCACCACGTCCGCCGCCTTGGCCTCCTCCGCCGCCACGACCTCCACGGCCACCACCTTGACCTCCGCCGCCCTGCCCCGGTTCGCCATCCGCCGGGCCAAATCCACCTTTACGACCACGCTGCGGAGCGCCATCGGATGGTTTGTTCGGGTCAAAGTTCGGGTTCTTCGTCGGCATACCCGCATTAATTGACTTCAAATACGCCTCAAGCTTTGACGTCAAATCCTTCGCGACATCAGGCTTGTCCATCAGCAGATTACGCCGCTCACTCGGATCCGTGACCACGTTGTAGAGCTCAGAGTGGTCATCTTCGTAGTAGCGAATCAGCTTGTAATCCCCGCTGACAATCGCCGAGCAGGGCCCACCGTTGTTCATGTCGTAGTGTGGGAAATGGAAGAACATGTCATCCCCGCGCCCGGCAACCTTGCCCGCTGAACCCAACTTCAAAATGGATGCCAATGATCCGCCATCAAGGTCCTTCGGCAACGTTTTCACACCCGCAAGCTCAGCAATCGTCGGGAAAATGTCCATGGTGCTGACCGGCGTCGCGATGAACTTACCCTTCGGAATGCCCGGTCCACTGATTACAAATGGCACACGGATACCGCCTTCGGTAAGGAATCCTTTACCAGCCTTAAATGGCGAGTTTCTACCCGGTGTCCCGTGGTCGGTCGTGTACAGGATGTAGGTGTTGTCCGCCTGGCCAGCCTCTTTCAGCACTTTTTGCAGCTCGGAAAGAACAGTGTCCATGCGCTCCTGGTCGACATCCGCTTTGCTCGCATACTGCGAAATCTGCACATAGAACGGCTTTTTCGCTGCGATTTGCGTCTTGATGAACTCAGCAGCGGCGGTGCCATTTTTAGGCGTCTGCAACGTCGCAGGATCCTGAACATTTTCCGGACCGCCGTTGTTGTTTGCGCCATCATTTTCGGTGAAGCCGTGCGTTGCTGGGCTGGTTCGGCCAACATGCCACTTTCCAAAATGGGCGGCTGCGTATCCGGCACTCTGGAGCATTTCTGGGAGAGTCGTCTCCGTTGTGGCGAGCTCCATGGATGTCCGTGGGGGGAGCATTTTTGTATTGGATGCATCATCCTTGCGGCCCTCGTTCACAAATGTCATCTGCAAACGACCGCTTGTCTTGCCTGTGAGGAGCGCAGCGCGCGTTGGCGTACACCGTGGGCTCGCAGCATAAAACCGGCTAAATCGGATGCCGTTATTCGCCACTTCTTCAAATGCTGGCATTTTTACACCCGTGTTGCGGGCATCCGGAAGTGCTGGGTCTTGCGTAAATGGCAGGCTGGAGTTGCCATGACCTTCTCCCAGAATGACGATGAAATTCGGCTTGGTAGCTGGCATCGGGTTTGCCGCACGCCTGATTCGTACCGGCTCGCGACCTTCTGAAAATCCTGAAATGGCGATTCCACCACCGATGACTGTACTCACAACCATCAGCCCGAAAACACTCTTCATTATCATTTAGCGACACCTCCAGTTGATGCCAATATGACTAACATAAATGAAAAATGCATGAATTTCCGCGCCGCGATTAACCGGCATTTCATGAATTCGCTGGATGATGATGAGGACTATGCGCATTCTGATTGTTGAAGATGACCACAGCACTGCGGCGCTGATTCAAACCGGGCTGCAAAATGCCGGGTACACCGCTGTTATTGCCACCGATGGCAAGGCAGGTCTCGAGCAAGCCCGGAGTCAGTCCTTTCAGCTCATCATCTTGGATGTGATGCTCCCAGGATTGGGTGGCATTGAGTTCTGCCGGATGCTGCGGGCCGAGCGCATCGCGATACCCATCCTGATGCTAACCGCGCTTGGAACAGTGGATGATCGTATTCGTGGCCTCGATGCCGGCGCGGATGACTATCTTGCAAAGCCATTTGACTTTCGTGAGGTACTCGCACGGGTCCGCGCACTTTCGCGCAGGGATTCCGAACATAAAGGGGCTGTAATTCGAATTAGCGACCTCGAAATTGACACGCAGCGCCATACCGTTTCCCGTGCTGGAACTGACATCAGCCTTACCCTCCGGGAGTATGAGCTCCTCTGCGCGATGGCGCAGCGGGAGAGCCATGTTTTTACCCGCGATGCGATTCTGAACAGGGTTTGGGCCTGCGATGCAACGGCATCCAATGTTGTTGATGTATGTATCCGCAGTATCCGTCGCAAAGTGGATGATGAACATCAAACAAAGCTCATCCACACCATCTGGGGTGTTGGGTATTGCATACGGCGGCCAGAAAGCGAATGAGCGTCCCGACATTTCATAAACTTGGAGGCATTCGCTGGCAGCTAATTATTGGTTCTGCTGCGATTCTGATTGGTGTCTTCGCTGTTGCAGGGCTTGGCGTCCGGCAACTAACATCATCCACGCTTTATGGAACGGTCGACCGTGAAATGGCAACCCGGGCAGAGCGTGCGGCCTCTCGCCTCCAGCGCGGCGAGCCGGCTGACAGAGCACCGAGAGGGCCTGCGCCAAACCGGGGAAACCCCTATAAACCCGTGGTGATTATGCTGGATGGCTCATCACCTCCGGGTGGAGACACGCTGCTTGCGTGGGATCAACGGGCAGTCAATGCAACATCTGGCAGAGCAGTTCAGACGACGCGTGTCATTGCGTATGATGAGCCATTTCGCATCCTGACAGTTGCTTATCGGCAAAATGGAAAGGTCGTCGGCGCCATCCAAGTTCCTTACCCGATTGCAGATATTGAACGCTCGGTTCAGGCGGTCGATCGAACACTCTTGATGCTTTCTCCGGTGGTTTTGTTGATTGCCTGCGGGGTTGCATTTTGGCTTACGCGAAGAGTTCTACAGCCTGTCGAACAGATGACTGCCGCCGCGGAACGTATTGGGGCATCCACGCTCTCCGAGCGGCTCCCCGTCATCGGTACGGATGAATTTGCCGCTCTGGCATCCACACTTAATGGTCTCCTTTCGCGACTTGAGCTGGCTTTCGCGCAGAAAAAGCGCTTTGTCGCTGATGCCAGCCATGAGCTACGAACACCCCTGACCCGTATCAAAGGCGTTGCTGGCGTTGCATTGCTTGGTGATCAGAGCCCCGCCGCGCTTTCTGATGCCCTTCGTGTCGTCGAAGGCGCTGCGGATGCGATGGCTCAGTTGGTGGAGAGCCTTTTGGTGCTAGCCCGTGGTGATGCCGGTAGCCTCGGGGCCCGAAAAGTCTATATGCGCGCCGATGAGCTTGCGCCACATGCGATGTCGCAGCTAGTGATTCCGGATGACATAAATGTAGATGTCCGGATAGCACCAATGGATGCCCAGCTTTACGGCAACGAAAGCGACATCCTGCGCGTCGTCGTCAATCTGTTATCAAATGCAGTGCGCCATACACCGTCTGGTGGCATGATTGTTCTGGAGTTGACAGATGCATCGATAACGGTGCGTGACACAGGATGCGGAGTTTCACCGGAGCACGTGGCGCGGCTTGGAGAGCGGTTTTATCGCGTGGATGATGCACGTGCACGAAGTGGCCCTGGAGATAATGGTGGAACGGGTCTTGGTCTTGCGATTTGTAAGTCTATTGTTGCTGCACACAATGGCACGATGCGGTTTGTGAGCGAAGCTGGGAATGGGATGGAAGTGGTTATCAGCCTCCCGGTTGGACCAGCCGACAGCGATTATCAAGCGTAAGTCTGCGACGGTGTGCATCGTGCAGCGCTACCTGCATTAACAAATGCCCTTGTTATCACACGCTACAATCTGACCATGATTACCCGACGGGACATAATCCTCGGAGGCGCCATCGCGCCCCTGTCACTCGCACACGCCGCCGCCGCATCCACCTCCCAGCCAGTCGCACCCATTCGAGGCAAATCCACCCGCATCGTTCACTTGACAGACTCGCACGTTCAACCCGAGCTTGGCGCACCCAAAGGTCTCGCCCTCTGCCTCGATCACATCATGCAGCAGAAACATAAACCTGCCGCGCTCCTCTTTGGTGGCGACCTGATCATGGATGCCTATGCGCAAACGGAAGCCCGCACCCGTACGCAGTGGGACATCTTTACCAAAACCTGCCGGGACCACACCAACATCCAGAGCTTTCATGCCATCGGTAACCATGACCCTTGGGGGTGGAGCAAAAAGGACAGCGCAACCACCGGCTCCGAGCGACTTTGGGGCAAAAAGTGGTTCCTCGATCTCTTTGGCTATGAGCGCACGTACCATGCGCATCAGGTTGGTGGCTGGAATGTCATCGTCATCGACAATATCTTCCTGACACCGGATGGCTACAACGCCATCATCGACCCGGAGCAAATGGCATGGCTCGACCAGACCCTTGGTCAAGACACACGCCCGACGGTTATCATGACCCACATCCCGATTTTGTCTGTGACAACACTAGCCGGCGCATACGATGAAAAGACGGGCGACTGGACGGTTGGTGGAAACTCGATGACAAAAAACTGGAATGCGCTCAAGGTCCTGTTCCGGAAGCATCGCCACGTGAAGATTTGTCTGAGCGGACACACGCATCAGCTGGACCGGGTCGACTACGATGGCGTTTCGTATCTCTGTGGCGGCGCAATTTGTGGCGCTTGGTGGAAGGGCGCAAATAACGGCGTGATGCCTGGGTACCGTATTTTAGACCTCAATTCCGATGGCACGTTTAAAGAACAGTATGTTTCGTGGGGCTGGACGGAAGCCATCGCCGAAGGCAGATAGGGTAGCAGAATGAACATCAAACGCCTTGATGCGCAATCAGCTGCAGCACGGGATTTGGCCAGTGGTCGGTACATCATCCGGGCCATGAATATAGCCGAAATCGATGCGATAGCCATCCAATGGATGAAAGCTGCCGGGTGGAATCCTGGTCTCCATGATGCCGAATTGTTCATCAAAGCCGATCCACAGGGCTTTCTCGTGGGCGAGCTAGATGGCAAGCCAATCGCGTGTGTGAGTGCGGTCCGCTACGATGACCACTTTGGATTCTTTGGATGCTACATTGTTGATGAGGCATTTCGCGGCAAAGGCTACGGGATGGCATTGCACGAGGCTGGCCGGCAGTATCTCAGTGGCTGCACCCAAGGCGGGGATGGCGTGCTTGAAAATGTGGAGCTCTACAAACAAATTGGTCGGGTTTATGCCTATCGCAATGCCCGTTATCAAGGGGTAAAGCCGGCGGATTGGCTAGGAGCGGATGGCACGGTGGATGCCCGTGATGTGCCATTTTCCGCGATCCAAGAGCTGGATAGAGCCTGCTTCCCGGCACGTCGAGATGCATTTTTAAATGCCTGGATTCACCAGGCGGATGCGTATGCACTGGCCATTAACAATGAACCGGCCGATACCCTCGGTGGGTACGGTGTTATACGTAAGTGTTTTGATGGCTGG
>JAURHZ010000014.1 GCA_030833025.1 Armatimonadota bacterium | reverse complement strand
CACGGTCCAGACGTGGTGGAATACATCCATGGCCGACATCGACAAAGCATACGCAACCCAGCTCACAAATATCGAGTCCCGTTATGGTAAGTCCCTCGATGAGCTGTCTCAGCAGCTGGCATCCACCGGCCTCACCAAACATGGTGAGCTACTTGCCCACCTGAAGACGGAACTTGGGTTTTCCCATGGCGATGCGAATGCAGTCGCTCACCACTACCGGGGTGGCTGGTCAGCACCGAACATCGCTGTATCCGATGCACCAGATGTCATCGCAGATATCTACACTGGCCCCAAAGCAGAGCTTCGCCCCATCCACGATGCCATCATGGAACTGATCTGTGCCATCGGTGAGTTCGATATCGCGCCTAAAAAGGGCTATATCAGCCTCCGGCGCAAAAAGCAGTTCGCGATGATTGGTCCGGCCACGAACACGCGCATCGAGCTTGGCATCAATGCAAAGGACCTCCCAGAACACCCCTGGCTGCTTTTACAACCCGCGGGCGGGATGTGCCAGTACAAGGTCAAGCTCTCGTCACTGGCTGACATCCCGAGTGGTCTCGCGGGCATTCTAAAAGCCGCATACGATTCCGCTGGCTAGCGGCTATTCCGTAACCCCTGGCATAGGGATGCCGTAGAACCGCGATGCATTCCCGTGATAGAACTTCGCGAGGTCCGCAGGAGACTTGTCAACGAGAATCCTGTCGAGTGTCGCAACCCAGTCGCGCATACTCTTCGTCTTGTTGCAAACCGGCCAGTCACCACCAAACATCACACGGTCAGGACCAAACGAGTGATACACATGCCGAACGACATGGAACAGCTCGCGCTCAGTATCCCACTCTGGCTTGACCGTCTTGATGATGCCGGAGATCTTGCAGACAACATTGGGAATCTTTGCAAATGCTCGAATATCACTCTCCCAAGCATCCTGGTTAGGATTCCTTGCTGATGCATTGCCACAGTGGTCCAGCACAAAACGCGTGTCTGGACAGAGCTGGGCGAGCGCCATCGCATCCCGAAGCTCACCTGGCCGAATACAAAAGTCAAATGTCTTGCCGATACTTCCCAAGTAGCGGACATTGTCTACAAAGGTAGGCGTCAAACACAAACCAGGCTTGGCATCCGGGACCTGTAAAACCTGCCGAAAGCCTGTGATCGATGCATCATTTCTATAGCGACGTGCATACGCTCTAAACTTTGGGTCTGCTGGCCGGCCAGAGACGACGGCTTTGACAACTTTTGTCTTGCCCGAGCGACATATGGAGGAAATCCAATCGGCTTCTTCAACCTGCTTCTCAGGATTGATGTCAATCTCCATGTAAACCGCTTGGACAATATTCAACCCTTGGGTCTCATTTTGATACTCAACAAGTGTGCACGGCTTGCGGATTTTGATCTCTGCTGGCTCATTCAGCCAAGGTGGACGGAACTGTTTCATATCCCAGAGGTGCAAATGTGTATCGATGATGGGCGTATGGACTTCGCGTTTTGGCTGCATGATTATTCTCCCGTTAGACGTCACTGTCATGGCGGGCAGTATAACCTCAGTCGTCGCAGGCGACCAATTGCACTCCACCTAGAGGCCGTTCATTCAGCGTGTGGCAAAGTCGCAAATGCGTTGGGCAACCTGCTTAGCAAATGCGGCACGGTGGGACTTTCGCAGAAATGTCTTCAGCGCTTTGGGAGAGGTCATATTGAATGCTTCGATGATCACTGCCGGGAGTGGGGCAAGCCGTAACAACCGGAGATCATCCCGGAGCGTCACTTTGCTGTGCCCTCCAGCGATGCATCCGGCGAGCGCTTCGCTGCGCTGAGCACCGTAGAGGACATGCAGTCCATCCGGGCCCTTGCGCGCATCCGCGTGGACCTCAATCAAGACACAATCCGCCTTGTGCGTCTGTCGGTACAGGGCTTTGATGACGCGCAGGCCATCTAGTTTCTGATCGATGCGTGCAATGTTGTCGGGAGAGGCTGGCATTTCAAGAAACCGATGGTTTTTGCAATGCTTTTTCAGCACACCGACACGCGATGTTGGTCCGGCATGCCCGGCGGTCGTAAGCAAAACCGGCTCAATGTGTGGCTGATGCCGCTCAAGTGCGCGAACCAGATCGAGAGCGAGTGCGTAGGTAAATTCGGCTTCTGTGTATCCACCGGCGCTCGTTCCCGGGTCAATCCCGCTATGTCCAGCGAGAACAAAGCAAACAAGACGCGTTTTTGTTGGCACCACGGCGGGTTATTCCGGTCGGACCAACGCCTCGAGGGCAGCGACGTAAGCGGCGAATGCAAGGCGCCCTGCGGATGTAAGTGTATAGCGCGACTTACCCGGTCGTTTGGCGGCTGCGACTTTCGAAGATGCCACATAGCCGGCATCCTCAAGGACCGTTAGGTGCGTACTTAAGTTGCCATCGGAGACCATTAAGGCCGACTTTAGGAATGCGAATTCGGCCTCCGATGTAGCCAAAAGGCATGACATGATGCCGAGGCGCACCTTTTGGTGGATGACATCGTCCAAGAGGTCAAGTGGACGTGTCATGCCATCGGTGTGCTCGCCAGCGGATGCTGCACGTGGCGCCTTTTCCTTGCGTGGGATTGCGGGCATTGCCGGATCCATCGCCATCGCCTTACCTACCATCCATCCCGGATTCCGCGAGCGATTCCATACACAATATGGAAGCCACCGAAGGTTACAGCAAGCATCCCGCGTGGTCCCACGGGCACCCCCTGTGGTCCAAGCAGTGTCCATACAGCTGCGACGAGAAAGCTCCAGCCAAGGACGCTGACTGCAGGTGCGGAGAGCTGCCCGATTGCGAGGAGCGACATCGCGTAGCTGAGCATCCACAGCCCATAAATCGCATCCCCAAAGCGCTCAGGCTGGTGGTAGTACATGAGTGAGACAATCAATCCGCTCAAGAGTCCTGGCGCAACAGCCCGTAGCCACGATTTTCCGAGACCAGAGAGTGGCGACTTCCCGACCCGCATCGCTCGTATCTTGGTGATCAAGAGATCAACCAAACC
The DNA here is from genome assembly GCA_030833025.1 of Armatimonadota bacterium. Lineage (GTDB taxonomy): Bacteria > Armatimonadota > Armatimonadia > Armatimonadales > Armatimonadaceae > CAIRTT01. Next base: position 14,385 of record JAURHZ010000014.1, on the reverse strand, counting down.
AGCAGCGACTAGCGTCGTAAACCAGAGCCCAACAAACGCCCCTTGACGCCCAGCCTGACTTGGATCACCAATCACGCCCTCAGCGACAACAGCGGCAATAAGCACAATTACGCCCGCAGCAATACCCGAAATGCCGGATAGGGTCGAGTGCTGCTGACTGCGCTCAATCGTCTGACGGATGAGTCTTAGGTGCTCCGTTGCCTCCTGCGGGCTTGGCTTTGGGTCCATAGGTGGTTTATACCCTAAACGCTTCCATTCAGGTCGGCGGATTCCTTGCGGCCGCTGACACCCTGTTTATCCATGATGAGCTTGTTCAGCGCATTTACATACGCCTTTGTACTCGCCACGATGATGTCGGTATGCGCAGCATGCCCGGAGTAAATGTCATCCCCGCTGCGAACACGAATCGTGACGTTTGCAAGCGCATCTGTCCCCTCGGTGACGCTCTGCAGACTGATTTCAATCAGCTCATTCGGGACATTTACGATACGGTTGACAGCGCGATAAACGGCATCCACTGGGCCATTCCCGTGGTGTGAGTCGGTCAGCACGCCGCCATTTGCATGGCGAAGGCTGACGGTTGCCGTCGGGATTGAGTGATCTCCACACATCACCTGAAGCTGACTCAGTTCGTATGCCCGCCCAACGATTTGGACTTCATCCGATGCAATTGCTTCGAGATCCTCATCGTAGACAAGCTTCTTTTGGTCAGCGACCAACAAGAAGCGTTGGTAGACCTTTTCGAATGCATCATCGGCATCAAAGGTATGCCCAAGCACTTCAAGCCTGTGCTTGAGCGCATGACGACCAGAGCGCGGCGACAAGATGATCTTGCTCTCGGAAATTCCGACATCGGCAGGATCGATAATTTCGTAGGTTGAGCGTTCCTTAAGAACGCCATCCTGGTGAATACCACTCGAGTGCGCGAAGGCATTTGCCCCAACGATGGCCTTATTTGGCTGAACCAAGACACCCGTCCGGTTCGAGACCAAGCGGCTGGTTTTGAAGATTTCCGTGGTCTGGATATTGGTATAAGCACCGCCAAACTGGCTTCCCCTGACCTTGAGAGCCATCACGACTTCTTCAAGGCTAGTGTTTCCTGCACGCTCGCCGATTCCATTGACGGTGCACTCGACCTGTCGTGCGCCGGCCTGTACAGCGGCCAAAGAATTTGCCGTAGCCAGTCCTAAATCGTTGTGACAGTGTGCGGAAAAGACCACATTTTCAGACCCTGGCACACGATTCAGCAGCATCGCGAAAAGTGCTCCATATTCATCCGGCGTCATATAGCCGGTGGTATCGGGCACATTAATAACGGTGGCTCCGGCCTTGATCACTTCCTCCACTACGCGGCAGAGGTAGTCCGGGTCTGCCCGACCGGCATCTTCCGTGAAGTACTCGATATCCTGGCATCCGAGGGACTTTGCGTACCGCACGGCGGCAGTGCCGATTTCAAGGGCTTCATCCCGTGTCTTACGGAGCTTGTGCTGGAGATGGTTATCGCTTACACCAAGTCCAGTGTGAATACGTGGGCGCTTCGCGCCTTTGAGAGCATCCCATGCAACATCGATGTCTTTTTGCACCGCGCGTGTCAGGCCACAGACGGTCGCTCGGTCAACGATTGCAGCAATACGGCGCACGGCTTCGAAGTCGCCTGGGGATGAAATTGGGAAGCCAGCCTCTATGATGTCGACGCCAAGGCGCTCGAGCTGGCGGGCGATTTCTAGTTTTTCATCTATATGCAGCGCCGCTCCGGGAGACTGCTCGCCATCCCGCAACGTCGTGTCAAAGATATGTACATGCCCGCTCATGACTAACCCTTCCTGACCGCGAAGTCGGAAATTAGGTCCGCCAACGCTTTGCATCCCGCTTCGGGGAATGCATTGTAAATACTAGCACGACAACCACCCACATTGCGGTGCCCGGGGAGGCCATCCATGCCATTTGCCTTCGCTTCGGAAAGAAACTCTGCTTCGAGCTCTTTGGATGACAATCTGAACGTGATGTTCATGAGGGAGCGATCAGCGGTATCCGGAACAGCGGCAGAGAATACCGGGCATGCATTATCGACGGCATTGTAGATCAAGGCTGCCTTGCGCCCATTGCGTTCGGCAACGGCTGCCACGCCGCCTTCGGCGGCAATCCAGTCGAGGACAAGACCGACGACAAAGATTGGGAACACAGGTGGTGTGTTGTATACGGAGTGCTTGTCGGCCTGGACTTTATAGGAGAACATCGGGGCCAGCGTATTACACTGCGCGAGCAGGCTTTTGCGGATGACAACGAGGGTGACGCCGGCGGGTCCGGCATTCTTCTGTGCGCCGGCATACATCAGGTCAAAGTTTGCATGATCCCGGTTACGTCCAAAGATATCGGATGAGAGGTCTCCGACAAGTGGAACCGAGAACGATGGCACAGCGGACATTTGTGTGCCTTCAATCGTGTTGTTGGTTGTCAGGTGGACATAAGTTGCGCGCGCTGGCACATCTCCGATTTCAGGAAGCTTGCTGTGGTTATTGGCCTTCGATGACCCGATGATGTCGACATCACCGTGGAAGCGTGCTGTTTCGATAGCTTTTGCCCCCCATTCACCGCCATCTACATAGGCTCCGGAATATCCGGGGGTGAGGAGGTTCATCGGAACAAGCGAAAACTGCGTAGATGCCCCACCGCCCATAAAGAGACAATCGTAGTCAGCTGTTGAGAGACCAAGCGTTTCGACGACGCCGGCGCGGACACGTTCGTGAATTGCATCGTAGCGTTTGTCCCGATGACTCATTTCAAGAAGGGACATCCCGCTGCCTGCGAATTCGCGAACCGCATCGGCAGCCTGTGCAAGTACAGGCTCCGGGAGGATAGCTGGTCCGGCGGAGAAGTTGAAAATACGTCCCATTATGCGATGTCCCTAAATGAAAAAAGCGCCGCACCTTAAAGTGCAACGCATCATTGCGTCAGCGTAATGCTGCTGCCAAAAGTATATCGCTTTCGCCGATGGCGACTATGGATGCACATCCGGCTTAGCGGGACCTACAAAGCGGCGCACAAACGCAACTAACTCGGCGGGCTTGAATGGCTTTTCGATGTAGATGTCGGTGCCGCTAGAAAATCCTCTTGAAATGTCTTCATCGGCGGTGCGAGCAGTGACCATAATAACCGGGAGGTCGCAAAGGGTTTCATCTCGGCGCAGCTGATCAACAAGGTCGTAGCCATCGAGGCCGGGCATCATGACATCCGTTACCAATAAATCCGGTCGTTCCAGCATCAGCTGGCGGAGTGCATCATCACCTGCAGTTGCTGTCGTTACTACGTAACCTTCATGTTGTAACGCAAATGCGATTTGGCGAAGGACATGAGGGTCATCTTCGACCACCATGATTTTCGGGACAGTTTGCACGGCGTTCGTTTCCATAGTTATCAGCATCCACATTGCTGTGGGAAGCCTATTTTACAGGGTGGAGGTAACAATTTGATAACGATTAGGATTGAGAGTAAATAATTCCACCACCTGACTACGTAAGGTATTCGGACAAGCAGACCCAAGGCATAGATATTGAATGTATACATGCGCACGATGCATGTCGTCATTTCCGCGAATCTAGAAAGCGATTGGAAGTCTTTCCAGCGCCTAACCTGACGGTCGTATAGGACGGAGGGAAAGGCGAATGCTCTACCCGCATCCAAATGAAAATACAAAAAGCCCCCGGTTTCCCGGAGGGCTCTATGCAAACAAACACATTCACTGTTGGGATGGATGGCTACGGGGCGATTTCATACTCCTTCAAAATATGAGCCGTTTTGGCCGTTATCCAAACAATCCCTGGACTCTAGTAAGTTACCGTTGCATTCACTCTTCCAAATAATCAGAAAAATAAAAAGCCCCCGGCTTCCCGGAGGGCTCTATTCATAAAAAACACATTCACTGTTCGGATGGATGCCTACGGGGCGATTTCATACTCCTTCAAAATATGAGCCGTTTTGGCCTCACTAATCCGATGATGAATCTTCCTTGATTCGTGCTGATCACGCAGCGCCTTTGACAATGTGAACGCCGATTGTATTGTCCCGAAGAAGCCCATGGTCAGGAATCCCTTGACCCACAGCTCTGCTGGCAGCCACCATATCCCGATAATCATCGCGATACAGCTAACGGCGAACGATGCATGAACGAAGAACATCCACGCTGGGCTATCCTGGTTGATTGTTGGTTCCATGGTGTAAGTATAACGCCGAGTCCACCATTCGTACCTGAGCCAAAAGACATAATGAAAGGTCCCGGCAGGTTCATTATTGCCGGGACCATGTATGGGACTTAATACCCTCGTTTGTTACCCAAGCTGCTCAAGACGCTCCGCGACTTTACCCCGTCGCTCAAGCAGCTCCGCCTGCTGGCCACGGGCCTTTGCAACCACCGCTTCCGGTGCCTTTTCCGCAAACGTTGGGTCGCTCAAGCGCCCAGCAAGCCCAGCGAGGTCTTTATCAATCTTCGCAAGCTCGCCCGACAGACGCTTGCGCTCAGCTTCGATAACCTCCGGTGTCGCGCTTGGTCGCGGTAAACGAACCTCGCCAACAGATGTCACCGCAAGGAAGCCATCCTCAGGACCAACTTCAAAGTGCACCACATCACACTTTGTCAGGTAGCGGACGAGTGACTCACTGGCGGCAACCGATGCCTTGATTTCATCCGTTGCCGCATTCAGGAAGATGTCTCCACCCTTCTTCAGCTGGTTCTCGGCCTGTATGTTTCGCGTTGCGCGAATGACTTCGCGAACCGTATCCCAGCGAGCAATCGCCGCTTCATCACGTGGCGTCGAACCCGCTGCCGGATACGTGGCATGCATTAAGTGCTGCACACCCGCGCGCTCCTTTGCAAATGGCAGCTGCTGCCAAATGGCTTCCGTCAGGAATGGCAACACCGGATGCATCAGCTTGAGCGAACGATCCAAAACATGCCAAAGCACAGCCTTAGCCGTCGCTTCAGAGCCATCGGTGGCACTGAGACGTGGCTTTGCCGCTTCGATATACCAGTCACAGAAGTCATCCCAGAAGAACTCCTGAATCGCACGGCTTGCATCATCCATACGGTAGCCATCAAAGCCCGTCGCGACTGCCTCCGCCGCCTGATCCAAACGCGCCAGAATCCAGCGGTCAACCAAGTCATCCGATGCAGGAAGCTCAACCGGAGGCTCGTAGCCATCGAGGTTCATGAGAACAAACCGGCTCGCATTCCAAATCTTGTTGCAGAAATTACGGGCCTGCTCAACCTGATCCTGCTTATTGTCGCGAATCGGCTTGACGCGAATATCCTGCCGTAAACCCGCTTCGCGCATTAATGCAAAGCGCAGCGCATCTGCGCCATAGAGGTCAATGAGGTCGACAGGATCGACACCATTTCCCTTGGACTTGCTCATACGGCTGCCATGCTCATCCAAAATCGTCGCATGGATGTAAACCGTGTCAAATGGCTTCTCACCGAGGAAATACTCACCGGTCATCACCATCCGGGCAACCCAGAGATACAAAATCTCCTGTGCCGTCGAAAGCAAGCTTGTTGGATACCACTGCTTCAGCGAATCCGTGTTCTCCGGCCAGCCAAGCGTCGCAAATGGCCACAATGCGGAGCTAAACCATGTGTCAAGAACATCATCCGACTGGACAACATCGGTGCTGCCTAGCTTCTCTGCTGCAACATCGGATGTCCGTGCGAACACCCAGTTCGTCGCAACCGTAGGGTCGGAATCAGCCTTGCGCCACACCGGCAAGCGGTGTCCCCACCAGAGGCCACGGCTAATCGGCCAGTCACGGATATTCTCTAGCCAGCGGACATAGGTTTCGCTGTAGCGCTCAGGGACGAAGTTGATACGCCCGGATGATGCAGCATCGATAGCCTTGTCCACCATCGGAGTGCCTGACATTTTACAGAACCACTGATGACTTGGGCGAGGCTCAATGACAGCACCGGAACGATCACAGTGAGGCACTTTGTGGCGGTACGCCTCGACTTTTACGAGGAAACCTGCGGCATCGAGGTCAGCCACAACACGCTTACGCGCTTCAAAGCGATCCAAGCCTGCGTACTGCCCCGCAGCTTCGGTCATCCGGCCATCCGGGCCTATCACCTCGATGCGTGGGAGGTTGTTTCGGAGGCCGCACTCAAAGTCATTGGCATCATGGAAAGGCGTAACCTTGACCGCACCGGTTCCAAACTCGAGCTTGACAAAGTCATCCGCAACAATTGGAATCTGACGACCGAGGAGAGGGATATCGATCAGCTTACCAACGACTGCCGTGTAGCGAGGATCTTCCGGATGCACCGCAACCGCTGTATCGCCAAGCATTGTTTCAGGACGCGTAGTTGCCACGATAACTTCGCCGGTGCCATCAGCGAGTGGGTATCGCAAATGCCAGAGGTGGCCATCGAGCTCTTTGTCTTCAACTTCGATATCGGAAATAGCCGTCATCAGCTTTGGTGACCAGTTGACCATCCGCTCACCGAGGTAGATATAGCCCTCTGCATGCCACTTACCAAAAACATCCATGATGGCATCCACGTAGGGCTGGTCCATCGTGAACCGGAGACGTCGCCAGTCGTAGGAACAGCCAAGACGTTGCATTTGGCCGACGATACGGTCGCCGTATTCCTGCTTCCACTCCCAGACGCGCTCGACAAACTTCTCGCGGCCTAGATCTTGACGAGTAAGGCCTTCGGTCGCGATACGCTTCTCAACCACCGACTGCGTGGCAATGCCCGCATGGTCGGTGCCAGGAAGGATGAGGACGTTGTAGCCAAGCATCCGCTTCCAGCGCCCAAGCGTGTCCATGATGGTGTTGTTGAGTGCATGCCCGATGTGCAGTGCGCCCGTGACGTTTGGCGGTGGGATGGTGATGCAGTATGGCGGCCGACCAGACTCCAAATCGGGCTCAGCGTTAAAACACCCTGTCTCTAGCCATCGCTTGTAAATGTCGGCTTCCGTCGCGTGCGGCTCGTACCGCGTTGAAAGTTCCACTGCCATCTCTAACACCTCTTGTATATCCAGACAAACAAAAACCCCACGTCCAATGAGGGGAAGCCAACGGCCTCCACCTCAGGGACGCAGGGTTAAAACTGCGCGGTACCACCCTGATTCAGCTGGATTATCTCCACCTGCACTTCATTCGCGGTCAGCTCCCCGGCGACATTCCACGGCATCCACTCACCGGGCTCACAGCCAAGACCCGGCTCTCTGACAGTGGCGCATCCGTGTACTCTTCCGGTTCTACGCTGCGTAATCGCTTCAGCCTGTATGCTATCGCATCACGTAAACGAACCGGAAATCTTCCCATTGAAAATCGCACTCATCGGCGGCACCATATTTCTTGGCCGCGCAATCACAGATGCCGCCTTGGCTGCCGGGCACACCGTCATCCATCTCAATCGCGGGAAATCCAACCCAGCTGCGTTTACAGACATCCCAACCATTACCGGTGACCGCAGCGACCCGGATGCGTTGAAATCCCTCATCGACTCAGCTCCAGATATCATCATCGATACCTGCGGGTATTCGCCTGGAGTGGTCCAGCTTTCGTCAAGAGCCGCAGCCGAAGCCGGCATCCCCTACTGCTTTATCTCAACCGTAAGTGTCTATGTAGGCTGGCCAGAGCATTCGACGGCTGAAACATCTGAAGTCCACCCGTGCCCGGATGAAAACGCACCGGTAACGGGCGAGACGTACGGAGGACTCAAAGCACGGTGTGAGGACATGGTCCGGATATCGCATCCAGAGGAGCACATCATCGTGCGGCCCGGGCTGATTGTTGGCCCACATGATGTCAGTGACCGGTTTGCTTATTGGGTCCGACGCATTGATGAAGGTGGGGATGTCATCGCGCCAGAGGGTCCAGACTATCCAGCCCAGTTCATCGATGTCCGTGACCTAGCAGACTTTGTACTACTACTGACCAGTAATCGGGTGCACGGGACTTTCAACGCAGATGGCCCAGTCGTGACGCTCCAAACCTTGATCAGCACAATTCAGACAAGCAGTACGGTAGAGAGCAAGGTTGTCTATGTTCCTGGCGATGTCCTGACAGAGAAGGGTATCCAGCCGTGGAGCGAGCTCCCCCTATGGATCCCCGGGCTTTCCGGCACCGATGGCAGCACGGATACGCAGAAGTCTACAGCGATTGGGCTTTTTTCGCGTCCGCTGCGTGACACGGTTACGGCGACGCGCGCATGGCTTGAAACCGACACTCGAGAAATCAAGTGGGTCCGCACATTGACAAAAGAAAAGGAGCAGAGCATCCTGTCAACGCTATGACAGGACTCTGCTCCACCAAGTGTGTTCACCAGTAAGCGGACCTAAGGCAGAACCTTCCCACCCATCAAGGATTGAAGAAGACCCGGTGGCAAGCCGCCCCCGCCGCCGCCACTCGAAATCGTCACCTTAGCATCGAGTGTCCGCGTTATTCGCTGAACCGTATCTGTGATGTGATACTTCGTCATCCGGTCCATTTTGGCTGTATTGACCTTGCCGAGCTTTGCACGGAGGCTCTGTAGTTGGATGCTTGCGACCATCCGCATTTCATCCGGCCCACCACCATTTAGGACAAAGTTGCTAAGCGTCTCAACGTGGAGACGTTGTAGCTGCCGACGCGCCGCCGTAGCTGACCAACCGTAGAACACTTCGCTCCAAAGCGGCATCCCCACCAGCTCGGAATACGTAGCCAAATCTAGCACCGGCTGCTTGCGTGCTTCATCTTTATAGGCATTGTTGACAACGCGCGACAGAATCTGCGGGGAGTACAGTCTCCGAAGGCCCATCTTTTGCACGTTACTCAATGAGTCTGCAATCGGGTACTCACCGGGAGTCGCTGGAAAGGTATCGAGGCGGGTCTGGAGCTTATCCAAAGCAGCCGCCGGGATTGGCAATGCAAAGGGGCCAAAGAGGAAGTCATGCAAAGTCGCGATAGCCTTCTTCTGAACGCTCGCTGGAACCGGCCGTAGTGGTGCCGGCGCATTGACATCCCCCTTGAAAGATCGATTAACTGTTTGTGCACCAACAAACCGTGAAACTTGCGCCGTCGCTTGGCCAATCTGATTCACAATCATCCCAAAGGACCGTGTGAATTCAACATAGCTACGCCCGTACTTTGGAAGCCGGCCAGGAAGTGCAGCGAGAAGCTTCTCGTTCATCTCAAGCGACTTAGTCCAATATGCAAGCGGGTCTGAGCTAAGGTCAAACCGCGTGACCGTTGGGTCAAAGCCATCCGCTGCTTCATCCCCTTGGTAGCGATACCCGGGCTGCCCAGATTTACGCGCGATCTGATTCAGGATGGCAACCTCATCCACTGGATCCTTAATCCCCTTGGAATCTGTATAGCCGTACTGAATCGCCCAATAATCATATGGACCAATCACCGGAGAGAAGAACGGAACATCCTTGTCCTCCAGAGCCATAATATTGAACGGTGTGTAGTCCATCACACTTGCGGTTGTCCCCTTGGTGTTGACAAATGTCGAGTTACCAAGCTGGCCAAGGGTGTACTGGCTAGATGCTGCAAAGTTGTGCCGCAGTCCAAGCAAGTGACCAGTTTCGTGCGCAATCGCCTCACGTAGGAACTGGCGGACATACTCGCGATTCGACAGTGGACCACGATTGGCTCCGCCCTCGAGTGCCTGCAAACCAAGCCATGCATTCACGCGGCCGTGCTCAGCGAGGCGACATCGGAGCGATTCCTTGCTGCTACCAAGCATATCGGCGAACGGAACACTCTCAGCAACACGGGCAAATGCCGCTGCTGGGTCGACCGATAGCATTTTCTCGAGCTGGGTGATGCGGACAAAGGAGCTTGTGATGTTAATAGAGCCGCTCAGCACCTGCCCAGTCAGCGGGTTGAAACGCGCATGGGCAACCGCATGCGCATTCTCAAGGGAGTCATCGGTGACCCAGCGCACGATATTGAAGCGTGCATCCCCGGTATCAAGTGGCATGTCCTTCGCATCGGCTGGGATGACATCCGGTAGTTGCTTTACTTGAACGACATTCTGTAAGCCAATCGCAACAAATGCCTTATTCCACTCCAAAATGCCATCACGGATAGAATCGCGCCACTCAACCGGTATCCCGCTGTCCAGCCAGAAAACAAGTGGCTTGACTGGCTCGGAAACCTTGGCATCCGGATTCTTTTTACGCACATCGAAGCGGTGAATGTACCGAACCGTCAGGTCTTCTTTGTCCTCACGGGTGAAGTCCATGGGGCTTGGGGTGGCGTAAGGCTCATTCGTAAAGTATCCGATGCGTGGATCGGCAAGGCGTGGCTTATAGCCATTGCCAACCGGCAGCGCCGAAAGGTTGTACATCACCTTATAGCTCGCACTCCGCGAGTCGACCAATGACTGCCCAACAACCGGCCGGTTCTGCCCGCGTACAAAGTGGTACTGCGTGACGGCGACGATGTTTTCCGGCAGGCCCTTTAGACTGAGCATAAAGGTTTTGTCACGGTCAAGTCCCATCGCACCGCCCTGAGGCCCACCCATCAGACCAGGAATCGGTGGCGGAGCAAACGGTGCTGAGACCCCAAGGAGGTCACCTTTGAAAAGCTCGGAAATGTCAATAAGCTGCGACTTGCGCTCTGGTTGCTTTGCCTCGACACGATAGGCCTGAATAATCGCATCGGGGTAAACCGCGCGCACATTCTTCTCTGTTAATGCATCGCCGGGTGCGATATGCGTCCAGTTTGGAACAGTCATCGCAAGACGGTCATCGGGCAGCTTTTGGAACTGAAAGGCAAAATCACCGATTGGCTCACCCAGCTCTACATAGCCACTTGTACCCGTGCTCGCAGTCGCTTGTAGGAGCAGCCATTTGCTTAGCTGGTCATCTGGAATCTCAAGGTAAATTGTCTCACGCCCAGATAGTGCATCCTTCTTCCGGTACATCGTCATAAGGCCAGGGAGCTTCTCAAAGTCCTTGACGATGTCATCGATTTTCTTCACATCCGGCTTTGGCGGCCCAGCAGTAACTGGTAGGGTCGGCGTTGTGGATGGCTTGCCATTATCCTGAGCGGCCGCGGCCGTTTGCTGGGTAAGGATTCCACCTGAAATGCGTGTTTCGACGACCCGGCCACTGACAAGCTCTGTGTCATCTCCAAGTGGCAAGTTACGAATCATCCACTCAGCGGCAACCTTGTCACCACTGCTTCGCTCAATCCAGACGACGCCTTCTGATTGCAGCGGAGTGGGCCCGGATGTTTCCAAAAATCGAACACCTAAACGGATACAAGGAACTCCCTGCTTCGTCTCAAGAGCCATGACAAGCATGTCTACTTTGGCATCTCGCATACCGGGGATGGCATCCGCTTTGAGCGTCCTGCTCCACTGAGTGCCGACCTTGGTAGGAACATTTGCAAACAATGGCTGTGTGGCACTGAACAGCCGGACGGACCTCTTCAGAGAATCCTGATCATTATCAGATGACTGATAGGACACAAGACTATTGTCCGTATCGTACGTAATCGTATCGATGTCCTTGCTCGGCGCATCATCAGGGATTGCCTGACCTCCAACCTTGGCTTGACTCGATTCGACGGTGTTCTCAACAGTAACCTTGCCATCCTTGTCAACTTTGGTGATGCGAGTTTTATCGATTTGGTCAAACTCAAGCGTGATGCTCCGGCCTTGCACCATAGCGACCATTTGCCCATTACTCTGCAGACGCTTTTCTGCACCTACGGTTGCCTTGAGGAGTAGCGGTGCAGAATCTGCAGCTGCCGGATTTTGTGGCATCGGCGCACTGGATGGCGCAGCAACCTGCTGGCTGTGCGTGCGTTGGCCAGCAATCACGGGGATGATGATAGCGGCGACTCCAAGTGAGCGGAGAAGGTTGGTGGATGTTAGCGAGTGGCAACCAGCCATGTTTGGACAATTCCTTTGTCGATTAAGAGCGTGTTAGCACATTACCTTATTCATCGCCTGCCGGGCATCGCGTAGAAACAAAGCAAACAGATTTCAACTCAAGATATCGCGGCAAAATACTGACGTTGTACAAAATAAACATTCTCGATGGTGACGTATAGACGCCTGTTTTTCAACACGCAGTCTGACATCTTTAGTGTTCACCATCGTCTACATCTGGCAAAGAAAAACGTGTGGACAGCTTGCTGTGTCCACACGTTTTGTACGAGACCAAATGTTGTCGTCGGGTACTTAGTTGATTCGGATGATGTACTCGAACTTCTGTTTTGTCGTGACTTCCTTGCCATCACGGTAGCCAGGAACCCACTTCCAGCGACGGAGTGTGGACAGAACTGCCTTGTCGACTTCACTGTCTCCTGAACCGCCGATGAGTGTTGTCGTGCTGTCCCCAGATGCCGAAACTTCAACTTCTACCAGAACGCGCGCCTTGAACTGTCGACGCTTGAGGTCGGTCGAAAGCTCGACATCGGGTTTGAAGGTAGCTCTTGCATCCTCATTCCGCGTCGCTGCGGAACCACCGGCTCCCTGCGATTTCGCGATATTGGTGGTGTTGACCGTAATCGGTTTTCGCTCACTATCGCTCGTCACTTTGTCAGGGTTTGCCGTGATTCTCGCATCACTTGTGGATGCCGTTGCACGGACATTCCCGCCTCCGCTTCCACCACCAAGGCGTGCTGAGCCACTGCCAGCTCCGACTGGACCAGAGCCTCCACCGGCAGCACGTGTACTTGCTGTGGCCAACGCACCGATATTGTCGTTTCCACCGATCGGCCCAGCACCACCATCGCCTTCGGCAGCCGCACCTGGGCGGTTAGCCCCTACAGCTGTTGCGATAGCACTGTTTCCAAGGCGTGGCCCACGCGATGTACCTGACGATGCAACTCCAGTAACTGATGTGTTGACCGTGTCGGACACAGCCAAGTTCCGTCCGCCAGAGCCAGATGATGCAGTACCAGTACCTGATCCCGAAACAACCGTTTTGCTGATGGCGACGGACTTGGCAACAGTTCCCATTGCCCCTTGGATGGTTGCAAGTCCGGAGTTTGCCGTCCCGGTCTCTTCCATCGCGGCCGTCAGGATTGTCGGCCGGTCTGTGATGATGGCTGTGGACCCAAGCGCGGGACCTTTACGGCCGATGTAGGTCGGTGTTGATATTGCATCAACACGTACAGCATCCCCGCTAATTCCGACGCCCGTTGAGCGTCGGCTCTCAGCCGTGCCAACAGTTCCCATCGACACGCCAGCCCCAGCACGGCTCGCCGTAGGAGTTGAACTCATCGGGGCCGTCGGTGCCGCTGTTGGCAAAGCAGCGTAGTCGCGCTCGGTTGCAGCGCTGACACTTGGCGCTGAATCGGATGCAGCAAGCTGCCCGGATGTCCGCGGGGTGTTCCGGCGGAAGTTTGGCCCAGTTACACCTGGTCCTTCCGGTGTAGCTCCAGCAGCGATGGCTCGGTTGGTGTTCACGCGCGCCGTCGTGTCACTATTACTCGTAACGTTGGTTGGGCGCGGTGTGCTGACCGCAGGCGACGGAGCCGTTACATTAGGCTTTACAGGCGCTTCATTTGCTTTTTCAGCCACCGCAGTCGGTCGCGGTCTCGGCTTTTCGATAGGCTTAGACAAAGGTAAAGGCTTTGGTTTGTTTACCACAATCGTCCGCTCAAGTGGCTTCGGCTTAATTTTTGGCCAAAGCACAGGCTTGCGACGAATCAACGGGATGTTCTTAGGGCGCTCAACAACGGGCTTGAGCTTCATGATGCGGGGAAGGTCATCAAATGCCTTATCAAGAAACTCAATTTGAATCGGAGGAGGCGCATCGGCCTTATGCAAAACGGATGCAAAGAATGCAACGGTAAAGACTGCGGCATTTGCAACCAGCGCGACAACAATCGCCGATTTTAAACGTGATGCAACATCATCCTCTGGGAGTCGGATTAGGTGATCGATCGCACCAGCGGCGCGAATCTCCTGTGATTTGAAGATACCCATGATTTACCTGTCTCCGTTCAAAATCCGAGCTTGGGATCTGTTGCAATCGAGAACTTACGGAAGCGAACTTGCCGAGCCTGATCGACCACTTTTCGGATGATCGAATAAGGTGCCTTACTGTCCGCATTAATGACAACAATTGCATCTTCAGGGCGAACTGTGATTGCTCCGGTAGCCGAATCCGATGTCAGTGCAGACAGAAGCTCAGATCCGAGTGAACCGCCCTGTCCGATAACTTTCCCCTGATTGACAGAGACCTTTTGATCCCTCGTGATGGTGATCGTAATCTTGGCACGCGCCTGAGAATCCTGGTTGACACTATCCGGAAGGTCAACTCGGCTTCCCTTCATATCGATTACATTGAGCGATGCCAGGATAAAGAAGACCAACAGAAAAAACATCGTGTCAATCATCGGAATGATTTCGATCTTTGTCTGCTTGATTTCCCG
>JAURHZ010000149.1 GCA_030833025.1 Armatimonadota bacterium | reverse complement strand
ATGCCATCGTGGACGGTGCCCGCCCTGATAGCCGCCGAATGGTAGCTGGCTTTCAAAATCCGATCACTGGACAGACCGGCTAGCGGCCCACCCGCTCAACATTCCACCGCACTCCGCGCTATGAGGCTTGGTCCGTAACAATGGATGAATCACGCGTGTGACGCTTGTCGGTAACGGGCCGACTTACTGGTTCTAAAACCGCTGCACAATCTGAACAGGGCGACCATCCGGGTCAGAAAGCGTGATCAGCTCACCACCTGGTATCTGATGGCGTGACCCGACATCGATGCCGTTCTCGCGCAACATCGCCTCCACCGCAGCAAGATCATTAACACGTAGCGCACAAATCCATCCGCCATTAACTGTGCATAGGCCATCATCACCAGGGGGATGCAACGCGAACCGTACACCATTTTCAAGCGCAAACTCAGTCCAATAGGGGCTCTTGGAAACCGACGTCAAGCCTAAAATGCGTTCGTAAAAATCAATGCATTTATCCATGTGCCAGGTGATGCCAAAGATGGTGTCAAGCGCATACATCATGCCGGTAACTATAACCGAAAGTCCCAATTTGTAGCACGATACGATACGCAATGCGCAAACACTTTCTGCTCATTTACCACTACGCACCTAATTACATCGAACGTCGTGCAGAGTTTCGTCCTATGCATCTCGAACTTGCCGCGGCAGCTTCAGAGGCTGGAGATCTCATCCTCGGCGGAGCTCTCACCGACCCATTCGACACAGGACTACTGCTGTTTCACAGCATCGACAAATCGACCGCTGAAGCGTTTGCTGCATCCGACCCCTATGTCACAAACGGCCTCGTCGAACGATTTGAAGTTCGGCACTGGGCCACGGTCGCAGGTTCCCTCGCCGCAGAACCCATCTAGGCCTCCAATGTCAAGAATTTGCGGGTTTTCGAACTAGGGTATTCGCACCCGGGTGTCGAACCTCAAACCATGAGTTCGCTACGCATTTCCCTTGTCACCGCTGCCGCTGCCCTGGGACTCACCTCCATCGCCAGCCAGCAGGCACCCAAAATCGCCCCCGCTACCGAAAAGCCATTGCTCACCATCAATGCACTTGCCATCGGACGCGACAATGACTGCGAAGCCGCGGCGGCAATCGATGTCGATAATGATGGCTCAATCGACCTCGTCTCTGGTGATACCTGGTACCGTAATCCCGGGTTCGCCCCGCGGAAGTTCAGGGATATCGGAGCTTGGGGCAAAGGCCCCGGGGCGAGCGGCTACCGCGATGACTTTGCGGACCTCCCCGTAGATGTCGACAACGATGGCAAGATGGACCTCGTGAGTGCCGAGTGGGCGCGCGAAGAAGTCAGTTGGTATCGGAACACGGGCGGAAATGGAACCATCTGGCCGCGCACCGTCATCGCAAAGCCCGGCAATAGCGAAACCGCTGCGCTCGTGCCCATTTACGGAAAAAACAGCATCTGCATATTGCCAAATGTTGCCCAGAAAGTTGTTTTCTACGAGCTCATCCGTACCAAATCCGCGCCCGGCTACCAGTGGGTCGAGCACAACCTTGGTAAAGATGGCGCGGGCCACGGTATTGGCTGGGGGGATGTCAACAAGGACAGCCGGACAGACATCATCACCAGCCGCGGGTGGTGGGAGCAGCCCCGTGACAAAGCCGCAGCTTGGACCTGGCATGGGAGCTTTAACTGCAACCCAGGCGACTGCTCGATTGGGATGCCGGTTTACGATGTCGATGGCGATGGCGACCAGGACATCGTCTTTGGTAGCGGTCACAACTACGGCATGTACTGGCTTGAGCAAACATCCAAAGACACCTGGAAGCAACACACCATCGACAACACTTGGTCGCAGGCGCATGCTGTGCATTTGGTGAAAATGCCCGGTGCGAAGGAACCTGTCATCTTGACAGGCAAGCGTTACCTTGCACATGACCACGACCCGGGATTTGATGAGCCTCTCGGCGTCTTCACCTACCGCTTTGACCGCAAGTTAAAGGCTTGGCAAAAGACCGAGCTGTCCACCGGCGGTAAAGTCGGCACCGGCCTCCACTTGACAGTTACAAAAATGAATGGCCTCGGCGATGTCATCCTCTGTCCGGGCAAGAGCGGCTTCCATATCTTGCAGCTGGAGAAGTAAGTACATGATGCAGCGTGCGCTCAATTTTGTTGATGCTAGGACACTTACGATAGGTGGTCAGGGCTGGCCAGCCGCCGAAGCCTTTACACGCCTCCCGGACATCGCAAAAGGTCGGGTCCCCGAAAGCGTCTGGGGACTGAGCCGCCACTCCGCTGGCATCCACATTGACTTCCAAACGCACGCAACCGTCCTCTCCCTCCGGTGGACACTTCGCTCCGACAGCCTGGATATGCCACATATGCCGGCGACCGGCGTCAGCGGCATCGATGTCTACATCGATGACCCGCGTCGCGGCTGGACATTTGTAGCAAATGTCCGACCAAGCGGTCTGCAAAACGAAGGCCGTGTCATCCTCCCACCCCTTGGTGGTGGCAAGCGGAAATTCCGCGTCTATCTGCCCCTCTACAATGGCGTCTCTAAGCTCGACCTTTCCGGAAACGAAGGGATGCCCCTCGAACCCATCTCGCCTCACAGAGAAGAAAATGCAATCGTTGTCTACGGCACTAGCATCGCGCAAGGCGGCTGCGCATCCCGGCCAGGCAACGCGTGGCCAAGCATGGTGGGCCGTGATTTAGGCAGGAGTGTGATCAACCTCGGTTTCTCAGGCGCGGGCAGGATGGAAACCGAAGTTGTCGAGCTGATTGGTAGCATCAAGCCAGCGATTTTTGTAGTGGACTGCCTGCGCAACATGGGCAGTTTCTCGGAAGCCGAGCTCAAAATGCGTGTGTCTCGAACGGCCGTTTTGCTGAGCACGGCACACGCAACAACCCCGCTCGTTTTTGTTGACCTCGACACGGATGGCGGTCGTGACCGCTATGCCGACCGAAACACTTGGCAACGGGATGCCATCCTTGCGCTCCCTGAGCTCCGGTCACGTAAGCTGGCATTTGTGAATGGTGAGAAGCTGCTTGGGACGGATAACGAGGGAACGGTGGATGGCGTGCATCCGAATGACCTCGGGATGCGCCGCCAGGCGGATGCGGTAAGTGCCGTCATTAAGCGTCTCATTCGCAAGCAGGGACAATAGCCAGTGCGCGCTCCTGAGCGCTTCCAAAGCATCGCCGTGTATGACTGGTTTCAGTCTGAACCCACACCCGGTGTCATCGAATGCCTCTCACGCATTAGTGGGACTTTGCTTGTGCTTGGAGCCGGCGGAAAGATGGGCCCTACCCTGTGCCGGATGGCAGTGCGTGCAGCAGCTGTCGGTGGATATCCGCTACGCGTGATTGCCGTTAGCCGCTTCGGGGATACATCCACACGGAATAGCTTTACCGAAATGGGCTGCGAAACCATCGCCGCCGATCTCCTCAATCCTTCCTCCCTAGCCGCTCTCCCGGAAGCCGATAATGTGATCTATCTGGCTGGACAGAAGTTTGGTAGCCAGCACGATCAGGAGCAAACTTGGAGGATGAATGCCATCCTCCCAGCCCTCGTAGCCGAGCGCTTTCCCGCGAGTCGTTTTGCCGTGCTTTCAACAGGCAATGTCTACCCATTTACCGAGCCAGTTACAGGCGGTCCGCTTCCAAGCACACCAACGGGACCGATAGGACACTACGCGGAAAGCTGTGTCGCAAGAGAGCAAGCCTTTACAAATGCCGCTGCTGAGCGTGGCACGCAGTCCGCCATCCTACGCCTAAACTATGCCAATGAGCTGCGCTACGGAGTACTGACCGATATTGCACGCAAAGTTTGGAACAGCGAGGCCATCGATATCTCGATGGGAGCGGTGAATGTGGTCTTCCAAGGGGATGCCTGCGCGTGGACATTGCAGTCTCTCGCGCATACTGCAAATCCGCCGCGCATTATGAACCTTGCCGGGCCAGAAACCATCGGAATCCGTGAGCTTGCCGCGTGGTTTGGAGCGCGCTTTGGGAAACCGATTACGGTTATGGGCATCCCTGCAGCGACCAGCCTCCTCTCAAACGGCTGCGAGACACATGCGCTGTTTGGCTATCCACGTGTTTCCCTCTACGAAATGATGCTACAGGTTGCGAGCTGGACGGAAAGCGGCGGTGAAGTCAGCGGTAAGGCAACAAAGTTTGAGGTTCGCGATGGACGCTTCTAAGCTTCGAACCCGTTTACTGCAGGGCGGAGTGATACCCGCGCATCCACTTGCGCTGACAGCAGAGCGTCGCCTCGATGAAACTGCGCAGCGGGGCCTAACTGACTACTATGTTTCCGCTGGTGTACACGGCCTTGCTGTTGGCGTGCACACAACACAGTTTGCTATCCGCAAGCCAGAGATTGGGTTGTACGAGCCGGTGCTTTCGCTTGCTGCGGAGGCGACGCGTAGTACGGACATCATCAAAATTGCCGGCGTTTGCGGCCCGACGAGCCAGGCGCTAATCGAGGCGCAAACTGCAAAGCGACTCGGCTATGATGCAGTCCTCCTCAGCCTTGGCGGGCTTGGCTCGTGGACTGAGAGCGCCCTACTCGATCACTGCCGCGCCGTCGCGGATGTCATTCCCGTTATCGGGTTTTACCTCCAGCCGGCTGTGGGCGGTCGTATTTTGTCCCGCGCGTTTTGGCGGATATTCTTTCAAATCGAAAATGTTGTTGCGGTAAAGGTCGCGCCATTTAGCCGCTATCAAACGCTGGATGTCATATTTGCACTGGCAGAATGCGGCCGTACAGATATCGCGTTATACACAGGCAACGATGACAGCATCATCCACGATCTGATCACTCCCTTCATCATTGGGGATGTAACGTTGCGTTTTTGCGGCGGCTTGCTGGGTCACTGGAGTGTGTGGACACGAAGCGCGGTTGATGTTTGGAAGCGTTGCCGGGCGGCGGTGGATGCTGGTGTCGTGGATGCTGAGTTACTCGCAGATGCCGCGGCAGTTACCGAGCTGAACCGAATTCTCTTTGATGCAGATAACGGCTTTGCGGGGTGCATCGCTGGTATCCATGAAGTTCTCGTGCGCCAGGGCTTGATGGCCGGCACATGGTGTTTGGATCCATCTGAGGGTCTTTCACCAGGGCAAGCAGCTGCTCTTCTCGCTGCGGAGCGGCGCTATCCAGCACTCACACGTTTCTAAGAATTACAGCCATCGAAGGCGCTTAAAGTACCAGACCAGCCCGGTGGTCACCGTGAGCATCAGCCCAATACAGAATGCATAGCCAAGTGGCCATTCCAGCTCTGGCATGTGCTTGAAGTTCATCCCGTAAATGCCTGCGATAAGTGCACAGCCCATAAGAATGGTCGAGATGGCGGTCATGGTTTTCATGACTTGGTTGAGCTGGTTGCTGGTCTGGGCGAGGATGATGTCAACGACGCCTGTGAGCAGGTCACGGTGGAGGTCAATCGTCTCGACCAAGCGAAGTGTGTGATCGTAGACATCGTGGAAATACGGCATCAGGCTAGCGGGAATAAGCAGCGTATCTGAGGTGCGTAGGATGTGGTTGATGACATCGCGCATCGGGGCCAGGGCGCGCCGCAGCACAATGAGGTCCCGTTTGATCTTGACGGTTTCAGAGATTGGAACCAGGTCACTCGTGCTGAATGCGCGAGTTTCCAAGACATCGATGGCGGCATCAAGCGCGTCCATTGCCGGGAAGTAGGCATCCACGATGCTGTCGAGCAATGTGTAGAGCACGGCGGCCGGCACTACGGGATGCGCGGTGGATGCACTGCCTGGATGTATGAATTGGTCGATGATGGGAAGTTGTTTGTCACTGATGGTGACGATGTAGTTTGCCCCTAGAAAGATATCTAGTTCGGCCACCTCGAGCTCGCCAGGCTCAACGATGTCATCCATTATC
>JAURHZ010000148.1 GCA_030833025.1 Armatimonadota bacterium | reverse complement strand
GCCAGACGTAGTGGTCGGTATTGGCAAGCCCACTCGATGTATAGAATCGAATCACAGCTTCCAGAGCATCCCGTGCCTCAACCGTCTCCAGTGTCCAGAGGCAGAACTGCGCCTTGATAAAGTGAGTGTCTCTGACAACCGCAGGCGTTGAATCCTGTGCATGACGCATCGCATCATCAATGAGGCTCGCTGCCACCTTTAGGTCACCGCTGTACCAAGCGTGTAGTGCATTGTGTCTAAGGATGACGGCATAGGTCATCGGTTCAGGCCATGCATTGATCAGCCCCATCAGCCACTGCGACATCGCTGGATCCCGGAGCAAGATATCCACCATCAGCGGTGATGACAGCCAGTGTGCTTTTCGCGTCTCACCGACGAGTGTATGTACTTGATAATGAAAATGCTTCGCTGACACATAATCAAAACGATTTTCGGCTTCAGCCCCTGCATAAACGTAAAGCCACACACGCTGCTGCTCGGTCAGCTGCGCTTCGTTTTCCAGCATCCGTATTACGTGCCTGTGGAGCTGATGCGCATTTGTTTGCAACCAGATTGGCGCCAGCGCGAGTACCAACGCGCCCGCGGATGCCGAATCACGCATTTCCAGCGTGTCAATTGCTTGTTCAAAGTTGTCATCATCAAGGCGACAACGGTTCAGCCTGCTGAAATCTGCACGTCCAATACCTGCTGGCGGAATGGATGCAGCGACGAGCGTAAAGTAGTCGGCATGTTTGGACAACAATGACTGTTGCGCAGCCGGCTCGAGCAGGCGTTGACATTGCCGGCGAACACTCTCCAAAAGGCGGTAACGCAAGCCATCAAAGAGCGTCTCCTTCTGCACAAAGTAGACAAGGCTGGCATTGACTAGGTCTTGGAGTAGTTTATTTGCATCCTCACGGCCGGTAATTGCCACAGCCGCTTCGGCATCAAAGGATGCGGGGAAGACTGTGCACTGCAATAGAAATCGCTGTGCGCTGGCGGGGAGGTTCTGGATGCTCCATGCAAGCAGGGACTCCATGGCACTGGTTTGCGCAGTAGCATCGGTGCCGCTGCCAAGGACAAGGCCTTCTGTATTAAGGAGCTCAACCAACGTTGCGGGCTGGTGCAGCTGCACTTTGACGGCAATTAACTCGATTGCCTGCGGAATACCATCGGCGAAATGACACAGAGCGGTCACGGATGCGAGATTCTCAGGGGTGATCTCAAAATCTGGAGCGACTCTATGCGCAGCTTTTTCAAAGAGCTGCAATGCCGGTGAAAGGGCGAGGCCATTCAGACCTGCCGATGTCCCATCCACTTTAAGCGGGTAAATACGAACATTGGTGATCAGATTACCTGTGATGGCTTCTCTAGAAGTGATGATGACCTTCGCGGATGGAACTTTGTCCGTGAGGAGCTGTGCAAAGCTGCGCGCATGTGCAATGACCATATCTGCATTATCAAGAAGAAGTATGAGAGATTTCCCTCCCGGTTGCGACGCGATATTGCCAAGGGTCAATCCCAACAGCGTTCCCGAAATCGGAGTATCGAGACCGAGGGCAAGCGCCGCAGCCAACATCGCCTCGTCTGTAAGTGCATCACAACGGATACTCTCAACCCGATACGTGGCTTGTGAATCTAGTGCAACTCTTGATGTTCGAGATTTGCCAACGCCCGCTGGACCATGGACGCCGAGGATTCTTGTCTTACCTGCGGATATCCAGCTGAGAATGTCGGTGACGGTTGTTCCGGTGGTGATGAAGTCGCCAGTAATGGTGTGATTTATTGTCGATGATGCAAGAGGCAGTGCGGGCTCAGATACTACATGAGGCGTACCAGCAGGGGTACCTGAATGAACCTGAAGTGCCTTCAGTCGATCAACGATGTTGCCGATGCGATTGCCTCGCGCAACCGCCCAGTCATCCGAATAGCCGACCATAACGCCTGAGCGTGCCTGTTCAAGAAGCAGCAACAGCTGGTTTTGGTTCACCTGATTCGCAGGTTGGAGAAGTATTTGTTGAGCAGCAGCCTCAAACTTGACCAGGTCGACATCAATCATGCCGGCTTCAAGCTTTAGGCACCCCCGACTTGAGACGAGTGCACGGTCTGCTCGATGGCCTATAAGTGCCGTGAGTGCCTTGCGTACATGGTGGAGCGCAACATTTAGGCGATTACGTCCATCCTCGTGGCTGACGCCTGGCCAGAGCTCCGCGACAAGGTCGACGCGTTGGAAGTCTTGCCCGGCGGAGAGAGCTAGGATGGCGAGGAGGTGGAGGGATTTCCCACCAGCAAAGCGCGTTATAACTCGACCAGTGACCCCTCTGAGTTCGGGCTGACCAAATAGCTGCAACAGGATAGGCGCTGGCTGACTCATTGTTAACCTCACACTCGTCCGGCATGCGAAAGCCGGTTTCCCCAAATACACCATATTTTTCAATGTAGTGAGACGTTATGTGTATTAACAACGGCAAAGCGAAGTATTGAGGGATGGAGCCTTTTGGATGATGTCTAACAACCGCCCCACCCTAGCGGTGCTGCGTCGCGTCGTTAATCTAATAGCATTTGAAACGCGTGTTCTGAGCTGCAAGAAGTTCATCGACCAATGACAAAACCGCACTAAACTACGCTACACGCAATCTTAACCACAGTTTACTCAGTGTGTAATTTGGCATCTGAAATCTTATGTAAAACAGGCGCTGAAAGAATGTCGGTGAGATCAACACATTTTTCATAACTTTTCTGTGACATTAATCAAGTTTTTAACTCTTGTTAACGTCACTT
The DNA here is from genome assembly GCA_030833025.1 of Armatimonadota bacterium. Lineage (GTDB taxonomy): Bacteria > Armatimonadota > Armatimonadia > Armatimonadales > Armatimonadaceae > CAIRTT01. The sequence goes on along the minus strand of JAURHZ010000148.1, from coordinate 3,151 downwards.
TGCCCACATGTGCCGATGCGAAATAGAAGCTCTCTCAGAGACCAAAACCCAGTAACGATGCGGATGAACGTTAAGTAGATGAAATAATACTTCTCCTCTAGAAGTGGCCTGTCAAGACCTTAAACCCAGTAGTCTCACCTGTAACTGAAGGATTTACCAGAGTTCAGTTAACCAAGGTGAAATACCATTCGCTCCACATAATTGTTACGTATTACGAACTTTACCCAGCAATTTTTACATCTGATGTTTTTGCTACCGAACCTGTTGAATATTCCCGTTACGTTCAAACGTACGACTTGCTCGTAAGAAGCAAGAGCCGAAGAAAACAACAGGAAAATAAAGATGATTCAAATGAACCGCCGAGCATTGCTCACGACAGGTGCCGTAGCCGGCGCCGGTGTGGCAATGGCTCCATTAATGAAGCGTGTCACCGCACAAGGTGGCGCACCAATCGCGTTGACACCATTCGTGGATGAACTCCCAATCCCAGGTGCCCTCAATGAAGCATTGACCGTACAGGGACAGGGCTTCGAAGATCGCTGCTACGCCTGGGGCGCTCCAAAGACTTATGAACTGATTGAAGCCGAAGGCAAGCATCGCTTCCACCGTGATCTCCCAGAGACCGACATGTGGTTGTACAACGGCCAGTTTCCTGGACCAACATTCATCAACAAGCTTGGCGTCCCAACCCTGATCCGTCGCATCAACAACCTGAATCCCGTCCACACCGGATTTGGCATGCCAGAGTCTTCACTGCACCACCACGGTGGGCACCAGGCGCCTGCGGATGACGGCTGGCCACTCGACTTCATCCACCCAGGACAGTACCGTGACCACATCATCCCGAACATCGTCCCTGAAGGCGATGCACGCGAATGGCCATCCACCCTCTGGTACCACGATCACACCATCGACTACACCGCTGGTAACGTCTACCGTGGACTCGCTGGACTCTCCCTCCACTTCGATGATGTTGACTCCGGAAACGAGAATGATCCAAACCCACAGGCACTTCGGTTGCCATCCGGTCAATATGACATTCCACTCGCATTCCGTGATGTTGCTCTGAACGCAGATGGCTCGCTGTTCTTCGATCAGCTGAACATCAAGGGTCAGGTCGGTAACCTGATGACAATCAACGGCAAGGTTAAGCCTTACCTCAAGGTTGCTCGCCGCAAGTACCGCTTCCGTATCCTGATCGGTGGCCTAGCACGTGAATACCGCTTCCAGCTGAGCGACAAGTCCCCGTTCCAGATCATCGCATCCGATGGTGGACTCCTCGAAACACCTGTGACGACAAACGTCCTACATCAGGCAAACGCAGAGCGCTACGAAATCGTCATTGACTTCAGCCGCTACCAGATCGGTCAGCAGATCACGCTCAACGACCACATCGTGCAAATCGATGGAAACAAGCCTGACGCAGTAGCTGCGGTTGGCAACCCACTTCTCTTGTTCGTTGTTGATCGGGATGCTCCAGATCCATCACAGGTTCCTGCGACATTGCGCCCACTGCCTCCAATCGAACTGAACCGCGTCGTCGCTACCCGCAACCTCGTGCTCAGCAAGAAGGGTGGAATGTGGACCATCAATGACAAGGTCTGGAACCCAACCGTGCCATTGTTCCGACCAAAGCTCAACACTTTTGAAATCTGGAATGTCTCCGTCAAGGGCGGTGGATGGAACCACCCACTGCACATCCACCAGGAGTTCTTCCGCATCCTGAAGCGTGGAGGTACCACACCTCCAGCACATGAGCGTGGCAAGAAGGATGTAGTACTCGTTTGGGACAAGTCACCAGTACAGCTCTATGTCGGCTTCCGCACCTTCACAGGTCCATACGTGTTCCACTGTCACAACCTTGGACACGAAGACCTGGCGATGATGGGTTGGTATGATGTCCAACCTTAAGGAAGACCCGATTCGTGTCGATCCCCGTATTCGGAGGGAGCCAATGCTCGTTCCGATGCGGGTGACACCGAAGAACTGGACACCTGATGCGCCTATTACGTTGAAGAATGGCCAAAAGACCACGATTAGTGCACTTGCACAGCAGCGTGAGCTTGTCCTCCACTTCTTTTACACACGGTGTAACGGGAGCTGCCCGGTAACGACGCACAACCTCAAAAAGGTAACGCGGATGATGCCAGGTCGGTTTGGGAAGGATGCCTTGGTACTGTCAATCTCGCTCGATCCCGAGCGAGACACGACAGCTGACTTGAAGGAGTTCGCTAGCCGGAACAGCCTGCCACAGTGGTGGCAGGTTGCCCGGTGCGATCGCCAGGCACTCGACTCGCTGCTGGACTCTATCGGATTCAATGCTGAGCCATATGATTCGAAGACGAAGGCCATCGTACATGCATCCGAAGTCATCTTCGGTAGCCAGAAGACTGGGCGTTGGCGTATGGCCAACCCACAGTGGTCAGAACCACATGTTGTAAAGGAGCTGTTCGAAATCACATTCGATGGCGTCCAATACCGCAATCCACGACGCCCAGGCGTCACGCTGGACAGAAACAGGCGATCCAGAGCCTAATCTATCCAGTCTGTTTGATGGTTTGATTGATTGTCATCTGATGCCGGCCGGCTCCTCACGGAGCCGGCCGGCCCTTTTGTACACAATCCCAGTAAGGAATACCCCTGTAGTGATCATCCGCACAGCTTTTAAGGGAGCTCATGGATACACACACGGCCACGATTCATGCTCATTACGCATACGTAGGGAAAATGTAATCAACCTTGCCTTATGAGGCTGTAGGAGCCCCGTATAGCCCCATCTAAGACGTAATAAGCACGTTCGCAGGTATATCTGATCGGTCCACCTACTGCGCACCAAGTTATCGACATTCCTGATTCGTAATCAGGGAAAGCCAACTGAGTGCTGACACATAACACCCTGACTCTCTCAACCGTGAATCCTGTCATTGCCGGTCCCATTACATTACAATCGCCGGCAAAAGCCCTGAAAAACACCAAAACTTACGAAGTTGATTAAGGCTTGGTGAGCCTAATATAACGATTTTCAGTAAAACTACCTGCATTTAGACTCAGTCTTAGACAATATTTACAAAAGCACAGTATTTGTTACATCTATCCATTTTGTTATTAGCCTGTTGAATAGACACGTTACGAACAAGGCTTGCTTATTGAC
>JAURHZ010000147.1 GCA_030833025.1 Armatimonadota bacterium | reverse complement strand
TGCTTGACGGGTGATTCCCTTCAGACATCCACTACTTGGCGGAGGAGTCACGATAACGCCATCGCGGATAACAAATACATTATCGCCGGTTGCCTCAGCGACGTAGCCTTGCTGATTCAGCATGATGCCTTCGCCAGCTCCCACGCGATTGGCTTCCATCTTTGCCATGATGTTGTTGATGTACTTGCCTGTGCATTTGATTCGAGGATCGATCGCATCCGGGCTAGGAACGCGTGTCGCACAGGTAATCATCGTCAAACCATTTAGGTACATGGTCTCCGGGTATAGAGCCAGCTGCTTTGTGGCGATGACCAGTCGGGGTGTTGTATCGATGTGCTTTGGATCCAAACCAAGGCCCGTACCGCGTGTCAGGTTGACGCGGATATAGCCATTCTGATGATTATTCCGCTTACACGTCTCAACGATGGCATCATTAACAACGTCTTCGGTGAGGTTGTCTAGTTTGAACCCCAGTGCACGAGCTGAAAACAGCAAGCGCTTTGTGTGTTCGATGAGGCGGAAAATCCTACCGTTGTAGACACGAACACCCTCAAAGACACCATCACCATAGAGATGACCATGGTCGAAAATCGGTACTGTTGCTTGCTCCGCAGGGACGTAGTCGCCATTGATGTAAACGAAGTCGGACATGCCATAAGTATACACATCACCACCTCGGTTCTCTATGTGCATACATGGTTCCGATGGCAAACTTGTATACTGATGCTCGTGCCAAATGTAAACCGCATCCTGATTGTCAAACTTAGTGCTTTTGGCGATGTCGTACAGACACTACCGTTGCTACATGGACTTCGAGAATCCTTTCCATCTGCAACAATTGGATGGGCGGTTCAGCGTTCATTTGCACCGTTGCTGCAAGGGCACCCTCTGCTCGATAACGTACACGTTTTGGCATCCAAAAAGCTTGGTCCGTGTATGAGGCTCGGGAGCGAACTTCGAGCAGCTAGCTATGATGTTGTTCTCGATGCACAAGGGTTGTTTGTTTCCAGTCTGGTTTCCCGCCTATCGAACGCGCCACGTCGTATCGGCTACAACTGGCGCCGTGAAGGAAACCACCTACTGATGACGGATTCAAGTGTCGAGGCAACTGACCGTACCCACATGGTCGAGAAAATACTTCGCTTGGGTGATGCAATCGGCGCCCGCCGAATTCCGTTTATAAAAGATGATTTCCTAGCATCCAGGCCGACTATCGTTCCAGATACGCGCGATTGCCAGCGCACAGCAGCACTGGTCGTCGGCGCGTCCGTGCCATCTAAGACATTGTCGCCAGAGCATTGGGCAAGAGTCTCTAGTCAGCTTTACGAGGATGGATTTTCTTCCGTTCTCATTGGTGGACCGCAGGAACAAGCGGTTGCTGAGAGAATTGACCATCTGACTGCGCATGCAGTCACTAATCTCGTCGGAAGAACATCGTTTTCAGAGCTTGCCGGCGTCCTTTCGCATTCGGATGTCGTCGTTTCGAGTGACACTGGTGCACTCCATCTTGCGGTTGCCGTAGGTGTTCCTACTGTTGGTCTCTTCGGTGTTTCCGATCCAGTTCGAACAGGAAACGACTGGGGAAATGCACCTCATGTTGTTTTAGATGCTGGCGGCGCAGCGGAGAATCGTAACTTTAGAGATTTTGCCTCCGATGGTAGAGTTGTCGATGCCATTCCAACGGCAGAAATTATCGAAGCAATACACCGCATAGCACGGGGTACCAAGTGAACCAACGAACGAGCCTTGTTGTTGCAAAACATCGATTTCTCGGTGACACGATGGTAACTTTGCCCCTTGTTCAGCATCTTGCGTTCACTTCACGGGCAAATGGAGATTCCCTTCCAGCGCTTGTGACCGGAAGCGGGCCAGCGGTCTTGCTGCAAAATCATCTTGATGTTGGGAAGTTACTAACGATCTCCCGGGATGCGAGTAAGCGTTCGAGTGCGGGCAGAAGGCTGCTGTGGAAGGAATATCTGTCAATGGCAGCGCAGCTGAGGGCCACAGGTGGGCCTAACGCGTGCTATTTGGCAGACCGTTCGTTCAGGTCCGCAATTTTCGCCCGTTTGACCGGGGCAAAACAGATCATCGGATTTCCAACGGAAGGCCGCGGTTTCCTCCTCCATCAACGTATTCCTTATAGCCAGACGGCAACAGAAGTAGACACTATCCTAGCTCTCGCGGGGACGGATCAAGTATCGTCTGGACAAACTCCACGTCTCTATCTTGGGCAAGATGATCTGTCTGTTATCCCGCCGAAGGAAGCTGGAATCAAGCGGGTAGCCATTCAGCCGGGAGCATCGCACGGCTATAAACAGTACCCAGTGTCCGCTTGGAAGTCGCTGATTCAAAGTGTCCGTACGATTGGTGCAGAAGTGTTTCTGGTCGGTGGACCCGAGGAACAAGCATCCGTAGATGCACTACAGGAATTGCTTGCAGACTCCCCTGCTACATCGCTAGTTGGAAAGACATCACTGAGGTCTCTGATGGCAACTTTGTCCAATTTTGACCTTGTGATTTCGGCTGATACCGGTGTCAGCCATGTCGCTGCCGCGGTTGGTACCCCAACACTAACGTTGTTCGGTCCAACTCCAATCCACAAATGGGGACGAAACTATCCACCTCACCGCGCTCTTCAAGCCCCAGATACTGACATGTCCAAGCTGTCAGCCGACATGGTCGCAGCGGTAGTGCAGGAGCAGCTCTCATGAATATCGTGGTACTCCGCTACGGTGGCTTGGGAGATATTCTGCTCGCGACGCCACTTCTCAAAGTCCTAAAACAACATTTTTCAGCGGCATCGATTACCTTCGTTACAGAATCTGGAAACACTGGAATTCTTAAAAATTCCACGCTTGTTACATCTACAATTGGGCTTGATAAGGAGACAAGAGCATCACTACAGGGAAGTTACTCCAAAGGATGTTCGATTCGCAAAAATGTTGGCAAAGTAGATCTTTACGTCAACTTACAACCATCGCTAAAGTCCATCGCACTTGGCTTTGGCCTCGTGGCAGGCGCAACGTGGACATTCAAAAAAGATCGACGTATCCAGGCTGCCACAGGCAAAGTACGACACGCCATCGATGACTTTCTGAATGTCATTCCCGGAGGAATTCCACTAGGTGCAGACCGAAGAATGGAGTTCGTGATTCCCCAAGATGCGAAATCCAACTCGGACACGATTGCAAACAATCTCGACATTGACATCGCAAAATCCATCGTTATCAACCCCGCTGGTACCCGTGACATCAATCGCTGGCCTCCGGAGAAACTCGCGGAGTTCATAAACTGGATTGATACAGACTTGCCTGGCTATACGCCTGTTCTTATTGGCGGTCCAGGGGATGTTTGGCTAGAAGAGGCGATAATCAGCAACCTTGGTCGGCCGATAAAATCCCTTGTCGGCAAGCTGACATTGCAGGAACTAGGGGCAGTGATGCAGGCATCGGCAGTAACAGTCACCGGTGACACTGGCCCGTTGCATATTGCAGCTGCAGTCGGAGCCCGCATTGTGTGTCTGAGTGGCGCAGCAGATCCTGATCGTACCGGGCCATCGAACAACCCACTTGACTTGGTGGTCATCAACCGCTCACTTCCTTGTGTCCCCTGCCAAGGCCGTAGCTGTAAGCGTGGCGACATCGCATGTATGACACAAATGTCTGTCGAGAGCGTTGCAAATGCAGTAGAAAGGCGTATTAAGGCTGGATGAAGATTCCTGAAGTACTCAGTTGGGAGCAGCTCGCCGAGCAGATTCGCACTTGGCAGGCAAGCGGAGAACGTGTTGTGTTTACGAATGGTGTCTTCGATATTCTGCACGTCGGACACACACGTTACCTACGCGAAGCAAAGAGCCTTGGTGAACGCTTGGTGGTCGGCATTAATTCGGATGAATCCGTACGTCGTCTCAAAGGCCCAACACGGCCTATCAACCCCGAGCTGGACCGAGCAGAAGTTATGGCATCGCTTCATTTTGTCGATGGAGTGACTATTTTTGCTGATGACACTCCCATTCCACTCTTGCGTATCCTAAAGCCAGACATTCATGCCAAGGGAGGCGACTATAAAACGCCAGATGCCCTTCCGGAAACAGAGGTGGTCAGGGCATATGGAGGGGATGTTGTGATTCTCCAGCTTGTGGATGGCAAATCTACCACTGGTATTGTGAAAAAAATGCAGGAGCACCATTCATGAATGTTGTCGTGATGATTCCAGCGAGGCTTGCAGCAACGCGTCTCCCGAATAAGCCACTCGTCGATATTGCAGGCAAACCGATGGTGCAGTGGGTGTATGAGAAGTCACTCGCAAGCGATGCAGATAGCGTGTTTATCGTTACGCCAGATTCGGAAATCGCAGAGGCAGCTGAGAATTTCAATGCCCCCGTCATCATGACGAGTCATCAACATCAAACCGGTACGGACCGTCTATCGGAGGCGATCACATCGCTTCCTGAGTCAGTCGAGATTATCGTCAATGTTCAAGGTGATGAACCGCGTATAACAGCGGATGCCATTAATAGCGTGATTACGCCATTGCTCGAAGACGCCGATCTTGCGATGTCAACGCTTGCCTGTGAGCTGCCATCTGATCGCTTTGACGATCCGAACACGGTCAAGGTGGTAGTGAAGCAAAATGGTGATGCTCTTTACTTCTCCCGTGCGGGTATCCCCTTCCCACGCGCACAGGGCATTACTACACCGCTACAACATGTTGGACTGTATGCATATCGTAGACGTTTCCTTGCAACGTTTCCGAACCTTCCGCGGACGCCCCTAGAGCAGACAGAGTCACTTGAACAGCTTCGGGCGCTGGAACATGGCTATAGAATCCGTGTCGTACGAACCACACATGTGCCTGAATCCGTCGATACCGCCGATGACCTTGAGCGCGTACGTGCTTTGTTTGCAGAGGAGTAATCAATGTCTAGAGTAATGACCCGCCGTGTATTGGTGACAGACAGTGTTCAGATTGGTGAAGGACTTCCGTTTGCTCTCATGGCCGGACCCTGTGTTATCGAAAATCTTGACTTATGCCGGACCATTTGTCGTGAAGTACAAAAAATCACGAACGATCTAGCGATTCCCTATATTTTCAAGGCATCCTTCGATAAGGCAAATCGGACATCCGTTCAGTCATTTCGTGGAGATGGACTTCAAGCTGGCCTAGATGTCCTTGCATCCATTAAATCGGAATTTGGCGTTCCCGTTGTTACGGATGTCCACCAGGCAGATCAATGTGCGGCCGTTGCAGAAGTCGTTGATGTTATCCAAATTCCCGCTTTTCTCTGCCGCCAGACGGACCTTTTGATTGCAGCGGGTGAGACGGGCCGAGTGGTCAACATAAAAAAGGGCCAGTTTATGGCTCCAGAAGATATCGCACAGGCAGTGCGCAAGGTTGAATCGACCGGTAACAACCGAATTCTCGTGACCGAGCGCGGTGTGAGCTTTGGGTATCACAATCTGGTGGTTGACTTTCGGTCGCTTCCAATCATGGCCGCCGCGAGTGGTGCGCCAGTCGTTTTTGATGCCACACATGCGGTGCAACAACCTGCGGCCCAAGGGCATGCCACTGGTGGGACCCGTGAGTACGTCCCGCACCTCGCAAAAGCTGCTGTTGCGGTTGGTATAGATGCCCTGTTCCTAGAAGTGCATCCAGACCCAAAGAACGCAATGTCTGATGCCGCGACGGTGCTTGATCTGGCTGATTTGCCCGGACTGTTATCTACCCTAAAGAAAATTGAAGCTGCAGTTAGCTAGCTACGGTAGTGCAATGGCGCCAAGTCCTTGGCGGACTTGGCTGCCAGTCACATTGCGTAAATCAAAGGTAACTCCGCGAAGTCTCGCGTCTGCGAGGACAGCAAACGCCGTGGCCTCACGTGCATCTCCAGTGACTCCGATGGACTCCAAAGGCATCGCCTTGATGCCGGACAATCTCTCAAATCGTCGAATCAGGTCTTT
>JAURHZ010000146.1 GCA_030833025.1 Armatimonadota bacterium | reverse complement strand
ATCCACGATGGCCCCCTTTGCAATGGCATTGAGCGTAAAAGCAGGGACATCCAAACGTCGATAGGTGTTTTGAGAGAGCTTCTCCCAGCATGCATTGGCGTGGGTAACTCCTGGGGCAAATGCTCCACCAGTTCTGATGCGCCACTCCTCAGCATGGTCGAGCACAGCGCATAGTTCGTGGGGAAGGGATTGAGTACCATGCCAGCGCATCAGTGTGCTTGCAGGGTTATAGCTGCTAAAGATGCCTTCAAGGGTCTCAATACGTTCCAGAGCAAGCTTGCAGGCTTTTTCTGCCAGTTCTGGATCCAGACTGTCAAAGCGGAGGGACGCGCTTGTTCCAAGTACCCCCTCGTAGTGAAAGTGGTAAGGGACTGCAATCGGCCGCCGGAATGCATTCAGGATGTTCATCGCGTATCTGCATCATCACATGTGAATATGAAATGATGATTAATGCACGGGCACGGAGTCTTTAAAATGGGCCATCCGGCAGAGTAGGACTTAGGTTTTTGGAGTCTGCTAACACTAGGCGCAGTCCACTACAGATCCCCTAAGTGCTTTCCTAAGAAAGAAAAACCTATTCTCGTTCCGATGGGAAGGTAAACCGTTTAGTTCAGGCCTGGCTTTTGCCAAACCTTGACGTAGTCCACAATCATCGCATCCGGAAGAATCGAGCGCACCATGTCCTGCGGGTTGCCAGGATACTCCATGCTTAGAATCATATATTCCTTGATTTTGGAGATGCCTTGGGTGACTTCATAAAACTTCATGCCATCCACGTAAAAAATGTACTTTTCAGGCGTCCACTCGACGCCGTAGGTGTGAAACCCGGTCCCAAGCCCTTTAAGCGTCGATTGCATCCCGCGTGTACTCTTTTGGTTCGGACCATATGCCCAGTGGACATTATGCGAAACGATATCAGGGCCCAGCTTGCGAAAGCACTCCATGACATCGATTTCCGCGCCGTAGACGGCTGGGTCCTCACCCGCTGAAATCTGGTTTGACTGCAGCCAGAACGCTCCCCACTGTCCCCAAGACTTCTGAACCTGCGCACGGCATTCGTAGTAGCCATAGCGTGACATAAATGTCTGCTGCGTACCGATAGCACTCCCGAGCATCCGGCCTGATGCATCCTTTTTAGCCCAAAGGTAAACATAGCCATCCTTGACTTCTACAGCATCTTCGCTTACGAAGGCAAGCGCACGCGCACCAAGTCCTCTGTGTCGCCACTTCGTCGTATCAAGCTTGGTGCCATTGAACTCATCCTCCCAAACCAGGCGATACCCTAACTTCTCTGGCTGGATGACATCACGGCTGATGGGACCCTGCGCTGGTCGCTGTGCAAGGGCGCCATGGGAAGACAAAATCGTCAATGTGAGCGCAAAGCCCGCGAATAGGTTGGAGCGTTTCATACACATTGTTACTCCTCGTTGCTGCCACATTCCTTTATTAGGTTTCTTGTTAGATACCGAGGACACACGGGGACTGACATTCCTTTTGGCAGGAAAAGTGCCTCATTACACGGAACGGTGATAAGCATCATTTACCAATGTAAGGACCGATTCGTCATGTTTTCACCATACTCCCAGTCTGACTTTTCAGTAGCTAAATCTCAGGATGGCATGCTTGCTGGCGCGGCGATGCGTATCACGACCCCAAATCCCCTCCTTCCAGTGTCTGGTGGGCTAGGACCATCTGCGCCAGTCAAGGCAAAGCGTGGAGACATTGGTGTTCGAGTGCTTTATCTCAAGCAAGGGGACACTCCGCTGGTATTTGTCGGTGTTGATGCACTTGGGTTCCCAGCCGTGCTCGGCGACCGCATCCGGGCAAAGGTTACGCGCATCCCCGGGGATAACATCCTGATTGGCGCAACGCATACGCACTCGGCTCCTGATTACTACGCATTCCCGGATGGCAAAGGTGGCTACTCCGGAGACCTCAAATGGCTTGACAAGGTCTGTGCGCTCGCCGCGGATGCCATTAATGAAGCCATCGATAAAGCCAAGCCTGCCGTTCTGAAAGTGCATCACGAAGACGCCCAAGGACGAATCGCTTATAACTACTACGCGCCTGACCTCTACGACCGCCGGATGGCCGTCATGCAGGCGGTTGGTCGTGATGGTAAAGCGATTGGGACGCTGGTGAACTATGCGATTCACCCGGAAGTGCTCGGAAACAGCATTGGCTTGTTGAGCGCTGACTGCATTGCCCCGATGTACGATGCCATTGAAGCCGCTGCCGGCGGTGTTGCAGTGTTTATGAACAGCGCACAGGGCGGGATGGTTACCGCGGACAACCGCTTACTCGATAAGCCAAAGGATCCGGTGCGCGGTTACTGGGAAGATGCACGGACGTGGGAAGAGTGTCTGCGTATTGGAAAGCTGATGGCATCGGAAGCGCTACGCATCGTTGCCAAAGCAAAGCCTCAGGACGCTCCAAAGCTGTTTATCAAGACTGAAAATGTAGTCTTTCCTGTTGACTCTGCGCTGCTTTGGGCCGTCGTTCAGGCTAGCCCGCTAAAGTATCCAACGCTTCCAGGTAAGAAGATCTCGACACGTGTGAGCGTCATCAATGTCGGGGATGCCCAGCTGGTTACGGCACCCGGCGAGGCATTACCGAACATCGGGATGTATATCAAGCGCAAAATGAAGGGCAAGACCAACATGGTGCTTGGGCTGACACAGGATGCATTTGGTTACATTTTGACAAGCGTTGACTTTGGAAGTTTCCGGCGCTATGACTACGTCTCAGAAACATCGTTAGGGGAAAATACAGGCGACATCCTTATCGCTGCTTGGCGACGCCTAATCGATGCTGCGCCGAACCCGGCGAAGTAAGTCCGGATAGGCTTGGCGTTGTGGGGGCAACGATGCAGCTGAGCTTGATGAGATGTTTTCCCTTGGTGCGCACCTACGACATGGCATAGGCGCATAAACGGCGATTTATTGTCCCGGGATGCCAATACGCGGGCGCAACGGCGACATCTACAACCAGATTCTGGTATATGCAAAATGACAGGAGCATTGCACGATGAAGTCAAAGCTTGTGGTTTTACTTGCTGGGGCGTTACCGATTGGCTGGGCCGCGATGAGTGCTGCGCCCCCCGCGCCGAAACGCGCTGCGGTAACCGTGGCGCAGCACGCCGCCGGACCGCTCCTTAAAACCAGCTGTGTCCCGTGTCACAATGCTGCCGATCCAAAAGGTGGGCTTGACCTCACATCCCTGAAACAGGACTTCGGAAACCCTGATAACTATGCCACCTGGGTCCGCATTCATGACCGGACACGCAGTGGCGAAATGCCACCCAAAGGCACCATCAAAGTCGCTCCGGAGCAGCGAGCAAAGCTTGTCGCAGGAGTCGCTGCAGCGCTGACCGCCTACGATGACATCCGGTCGCGAACACAGGGACGTTCGACCTGGCGTCGGATGAACCGGGATGAATACGAAAACACCGTCCGTGACATTCTCGGTGCTCCATGGCTGCAGATCAAGGAAATGCTGCCTGAAGATGGCATCCGTAACCGCTCCAACAAGGTTGGGGAGGCACTCGATGTCTCCCACGTCCAAATGTCCCGCTACCTGGCAGCGGCAGAATATGCCTTACGAGAAGCAATGGTTCCCCGTGCGGAGGCGCCCAAACTCCTGAAGCGCAAGTACTATGCGCGCCAGCAAGGCTCGTTTGCAGGCCTAGCAGATCTCGGGCAGTTCAACGGAGCCTTTGAGCGCGCGACGTGGCCGATGCTGGGAAACACTCCAGACCGCGCGGCGCAGGAAGGGAAGGCCCCGATGACGGTTGGGGACAAAGACCCAGCGCGCCGTGAAGAGGAAGCTATTGGGTACATCTGCAGCGCTTACGAACCGATTGAGCCGAGGTTTGACCAGTTTAATGCTCCACAGGCGGGCAAGTACAAAATTAAGATAAGCGGATACTCGTTCTGGACGCTACCTGAGAGCGAGAAGTGGTGGTGGAGACCGCACCGCGATAAGGCTGAAATCGGACGCACGGTTGAGCCAATCACCGTCTATGCTGAGTCTTATCCGCGACAGCTGCGCAGGGTTGGAACATTGGATTTGGTGCCAGAAAAGAGTGCCAAAGAGAGCACGCCGCATGAGCTCACTGTATGGCTGCGCAAGGGCGAGTCTATCCGTCCGGACCCCGCACGCTTCTTCCGCTCACGTCCGCCTTATCCGTGGCGTAACCCGCACGCAACCCCAGATGGCCAGCCCGCTGTGGCATTCCGCTGGATGGAAGTAGAGGGGCCGGTCGTCGAAACCTTTCCAACTCCCGGGCATCAGCTGATGTTTGGCGCGTTGCCACTCAAAGATATCGGTGGTGGCAAAGTCGAAGCAATACCGTTTGATGCTGCACAGGACAGCCGCCATCTGCTCCGTCAGTTTATGAGGCGGGCTTGGCGTCGATCGGTAACAGAAGCTGACATAGATCCCTATGTACGTCTGGCTGCAAAATCTATGGATGCTGGATTGTCGTTCACGGATGCCCAGATCACTGCATATTCCGCTGTTTTGTGCGCGCCGGCATTTGTGACGCTGGAGGAGAAACCTGGCGCTCTGGATTCTGTTGCGCTGGCTAACCGTCTCTCGTATTTCCTTTGGAACACGGAGCCAGATGCCCGCCTGCGTAAGGTTGCTGCGGATAAAGCGATTACACGCTCAGATGTCCTTGTCGCAGAAACGGAGCGCCTCTTACGTGACCCAAAGTCAAAGCAATTTGTGGATGCCTTCCTTGACTACTGGTTGGACCTTCGTAAGGCGGCGATTGTGTCGCCAGATGAGATTCTCTACGTTGACTACTACCTTGATGACCTCCTCGTCGAGTCGGCTGTGGATGAGGCACGCGTCTGTTTTTCCGACATGATCACGCGCAACCGGCCCGCACGGGAGCTGGTTCAGGCTGACTATGTGCATGTGAATGGGCGGCTGGCGACGCTGTATGGCATCCCGGATGTCCACGGAGCCGCATTCCGTAGAGTGCAGCTTCCAAGTGATTCCGTTCGTGGTGGCTTTTTGACGATGGCGGGTGTGCTCAAAGTGACGGCTAACGGCACAACGACATCGCCCATCGTGCGCGGTGCCTGGGTGACTGAGCGGATTATGGGTATCCCCGTCCCGCCACCCCCAAAGGCTGTCCCCGCAGTTGAGCCCGATATCCGTGGGGCTACAACTATCCGCGCTCAGCTAGCAAAACATACATCGGAGGCTGCTTGCCGCGACTGCCACATTAAGATCGACCCACCTGGATTTGCCCTCGAAGCATTTGATGTTTTTGGAGGCTTTCGTGAGAATTACCGGGCGCTTGGACCGGGGAAGCCCATCAAGGGTTACGGCCCGAATGGTCAGCCGTTTACTTTTCATGCTGGGATGAAAATCGATCCGAGTGGTGTTTTGCTGGATGGACGGAAGTTTGCAGATATTCGTGAACTAAAAGCGCGTTTGGCGGCGAACGAGCGTCAGCTCGCGCGAAACTTGGTGAATCAATTGGTCGTTTTCGCAACGGGCGCACCCGTTCGCTTTGGCGATCGTAAGGAAGTCGAGTCAATTCTTGACCGGGCTAAACCAACACACTATGGAGTAAAATCCCTCATCCACGGTCTAATTCAAAGTCGATTATTCCGTTATAAGTGATGTTGCAAGATGGCTTTCCTCGGGGAGGATCGCGCTGAGGTAACTATCATTCGGTGGGCTAGTTGCCCAATATGGTTTCGTTGGTTCCGATGAAAGTTGGGAACGTCTATGAAAACAGTAAACATTATTTCAAACCGCGCGATGTCAAGGAAGACATTGCTTCAGGGGGCTGGCGTCCTCTTGGGATTGCCGCTCCTCGATGCGATGCGTCCGGCGATTGCCGTCGCGGGAACACATGGGAAAACCACAACGACTTCTTTGCTCGTGCGGATCTTTGCTGAAGCTGGTCTCGAGCCCAACTTTATTGTTGGCGGCGATGTTCTCGATGA
>JAURHZ010000145.1 GCA_030833025.1 Armatimonadota bacterium | reverse complement strand
CATCCTCGGATGCGAGATCTGCATCGGAATGAGAATTTAGCTCAAAGTTCACCCAAACAACCTCCGGTCCATCGAACGATACTGAATCGCCTCCGCGATGTGGCTCTCTGAAATTGCATCCTCGGATGCGAGATCTGCAATCGTTCGTGCGACCTTAAGGATTCTGTCATGTGCCCGGGCACTTAGATTTAGCCGCTGTACCGCATTGCCGAGAAGTTCCTTACACGCTCGCGACAAAGGACACGCACTTCCCATCTCCTTTGGCATCAGCAGAGAATTCGCTCTTGGATCCCAGCCAAGAGCTATGCACCTTGCATGCTGGCGGTTTCTCGCAGCCACAACACGCTGTCTGATCTCGGAACTACTCTCGCCTGGAGCCGATTTCATCAGATCTGTGTGCGGAATTCGTGGAACCTCCATGTGGATATCAATCCGATCCAGCAGCGGGCCAGAGAGCCGCCGGAGGTAGGCCTCCACGGTTGATCGTGTACAAGTACAGGGACGTAACTTATCGCCGTAATACCCACATGGGCAGGGATTCATCGCTGCAATCAATGAGCACCGCGCTGGATATGTCAGTGTTGCCGCGGCACGCGCAATCGTCACCTGACCATCTTCAAGCGGCTGGCGCATCACTTCTAGCACATCCCGGTGAAACTCAGGTAGCTCATCGAGAAAGAGCACGCCGCGGTGTGCAAGGCTGACCTCCCCAGGTCGCGGGATGCTCCCGCCGCCGGTAAGCCCCGCATGAGACACGGTGTGGTGGGGTGAGCGAAATGGCCGATGAACCATCAGGCGCGTACCACCTGAAGTAATACTCGAAATACTGTGAATGCGAGTGACATCTAGGGCCTCTTCCACGCTCATCGGAGGCAGAATGCCTGGCATCCTGCGCGCCAGCATCGTCTTTCCACTACCCGGCGGGCCTACCATCAGGAGGTTATGACCACCCGCCGCCGCAATCTCAAGCGCACGCTTTGCTGCAAGGTTTCCTTTGACATCCGCGTAGTCCACATGCAGCAACAAGGCACGGCTAAGCAGCTCGGCAGGATCCGGACGGGGTGGAAGGTCATAGGCATCCCCGCGAATCACCCTTACAGCATCCAAAAGCGTCCTCACTGGCACTACTTTGATGCCATCCACCAATGCTGCTTCCGCATAGTTATCCCAGGGCACGATGAGCGTTAGGTCATCACGCTTACGCACAGCCATCGCCACCGAAAGCGTGCCAGGGACAGCCCGTACACTGCCATCGAGACCCAGCTCTCCAATTAGCAAGCTTCCCATGAGCCCGCTGATTGGTACTTGCTCGGTTGCCGCAAGGACGGCCATGGCAATCGGAAGGTCAAATGCAGGACCAGCCTTTCGGACATCTGCAGGGGCAAGGTTTACCACCGTAGCGCGATCCGATGGAAACCGCAGATTCGAATTCCGAATCGCAGCACGAACTCGCTCACGGCTCTCCTGCACTGCAGCATCGGGAAGCCCAACGATTGTAAAGACAGGCATCCCTGTCGCAACATTGATTTCGACCTTGATTGGTAAGGCATCGATTCCAAACAGTGTTGCACTCTCGACAACAGCCAGCATTTTCTTCACCTCCGGTACGTTTGTGGGGCTTCATTTCCCACCCCGGCCCCGGCTGGCGAATGTGCTCCCTATACCTTTCGTAAAAAATGCGCCTCGGATGACACAAAACATGAAAAATAGTCCGATTAATTTCTAACTGGCAGTCTCTATCCGGAGTCCGAAAAATCCAAACAGGCCCATTCAAAGGATGCAAACCTTGCGCACGAATGCTTCGAGCCGCAGACCCGGATGCGGTAATCTACAAGCATCGTGAGCACACCTCTGACCCTTGCCGACTGGCGCGTAAACGAAGCCGCAGCCATCGAACGTGAACAACGCCTCCGTAGTGAAATCCGTACTCTGGGCGGCCTCGTAATCGGCTACTCAGGTGGCGTCGATTCCACCTACCTCTGCGTCATCGCGCATCAAGAACTCGGTGACCGCGCACGCGCAGCAATCGCCGTGTCGCCAAGCCTGCCGAACCGCGAGTGGACAGATGCTGTCCGGATGGCAGCGCAGCATGGGTTCCCGGTCGATATCCTTGAAACAGAAGAACATCTCCGCGCGGGTTACATCGAAAATTCAGGAAATCGCTGCTACCACTGTAAAGATGAGCTCTTTATCCATCTCCGACGCTTTGCCGAGACGCAAGGGATTGAGAACATCGCGTTCGGTGCAATCATCGATGACATCGGTGACCACCGCCCAGGTGCCGTTGCTGCACGTGAACACGGGGCGCTGGCGCCTCTTCAGGATGCTGGTCTGAACAAGCGCGAAATTCGATTTTTGTCGCGGAAATTGGGCATTGATTCCTGGTCAAAACCTGCCATGGCCTGTCTTGCATCCCGTGTCCAATACGGAATCCCAGTCACTCCCGAGCTGCTTAGCCGTATCGAGGAAGCGGAGAATATCATCAAGGATCTTGGCTACACCGATGTCCGTGTACGCCACCATGGCTCCATCGCCCGTATCGAGCTTGGCGCAAATGAGCTCCCTTCATTCTTTACCAATGGCCACCACGCACAGTGTGGAATTGCGATTAAGGCATTAGGTTGGGACTTCGTTACCATCGATGCTTTAGGGTACAAAACCGGCTCGATGAATGCGCTGCTGACACGCGATGAGGAAAAAGAACTTGGATAATCAGACCATTCGTACTCTGCTCGATGGTGTTTCTGCGGGCTCCATCGATGTCAAAACAGCGCTTGCGCAGCTGTCATCCCTGCCATTTGCAACCGAGTCGCTTAGCTATGCGACCCTCGACACGGGACGTAAAGCGCGTACTGGATTCGCAGAGGTTGTTTACGGCGCGGGCAAGACGCCAGCCCAGTGCATCGGAATTGCCGAAACGCTCCTCGGACACCAGCCTGGTGTGTTGTTTACCCGTCTCAGTGATGCATCTTCGGCTGCCCTTATCGAGGCCTTTCCCGTGCATCGCAGCTGGACGGATGGACGAACACTTCTCATCGGCGAAACCCCGGAGCCTGTCTTTCAAGGCAAGGTTTTGGTCGTGACCGCTGGGACGAGCGACCTTCCGGTCGCGGATGAATGTTTGGCGACGCTGCTTGCCCATGGCGCGGATGTTGGCGTTATCACGGATGTCGGAGTTGCGGGTATCCACCGAATTCTTGCCAAAACCGATGAGCTGCGAACAGCAACAGTGGTGATCGTTGTCGCAGGGATGGATGGTGCCCTTCCAAGTGTGGTTGGCGGGCTGGTGGGATCCCCGGTAATCGCCGTCCCGACATCTGTCGGTTACGGAGCGGCCTTCGCAGGGGTTGCACCGCTGCTTACAATGCTAAATGCCTGCGCAAGTGGCATCACCGTTGTGAACATCGACAATGGCTTCGGCGGGGCGATGGCGGCGCTGCGTATCTTGCGCGGCCCTGAGACCATAGGAGAATAGCGCGACAGCGCACGTAAATCAGGAGCTTGGAACATGCGTATCGTCTATTTGGATTGCTTTAGTGGGATTTCCGGGGACATGACCCTTGGCGCATTGCTTGGCCTCGGTGCCGATGAACAGGAGTTCCGAAGCCAGCTCGCAGGGCTTGGCGTGGGCGGCTACGAGCTGACAATCGTCCGTCGCAAAGTCGAAGGCCTAATGTCCGTCGATGTCGATGTGCTCCTCACCGAAGTCGACACCGGACACGGACGCCACCTCTCGGACATCCATGAAATCTATGCCGCTAGCAGCCTCCCAGCTCGGGTTATCGAGCGCGCGACCGCGATTTTTGAAAACCTCGCGGAGGCAGAAGCCAAGGTTCACGGCACCACAAAAGAAGAGATTCACTTCCACGAGGTCGGCGCAGTCGATGCCATTGTTGACATCACTGGCACGTGTATTCTCCTTGAAATGCTAAATGTGGATGCCGTTTACTGCGCGCCACTCCCATATTCGCGTGGCTTTGTCGACTGTCAGCATGGGCGGATGCCTCTGCCTGCCCCGGCGACGCTTGAGCTGATGGCAGGTCTTGCGACCTATCCCGTGGATGTACGCGGCGAGCTCGTTACGCCGACGGGCTGTGCGATCGTCGCGACGCTTGCGGGCCCAGCGAACATCGGCAACGCGCCGGCGATGACGCCGCTTGCCACTGGCTGGGGAGCCGGCAAGAAGAACTTTGGCACAGAATATCCAAACTTACTGCGCGCTGTACTAGCTGAGATCCCAAATGCTGGCCCCAAGGCCGGTGCAAATGGGGCATCCCACGATGTCGTGGTCATCGAGACAAATATCGATGACATCTCTGCCGAGATCCTCGGGCATGCCCAAGAAGCGCTGATCGGTGCGGGTGCATTGGATGTCACGATGCATGCGGTTCAAATGAAAAAGAACCGCCCAGGGACGGCAATCACTGTTTTGTCGGAGCCATCTCGTGAAGCAGACATTTTGAAAGTGCTCTTCCGTGAGACGGGAACGCTGGGTGTCCGCCGACGTGTTTCCGAGCGCGTGACGCTTGAGCGCAGCTTTGCGTATGTGCAAACGCCGTACGGGATGTTAGCCATCAAGCAGGGATTTCTGGATGGTGAACTCGTCCAGGCTGCTCCTGAGTTTGAAGAGTGCCGCTCCGCGGCGCTTGCTGCGGGCGTGGCGGTCCGGGATGTATACCAAGCAGGGATTGCCGCTTGGGATGCCGTGACTGGGCGCTGAATTTAAACGCGCTGCCGATATAAACGAAACACCACCCAGATGATTGTCATCCGGGTGGTGTTTTTTGTTCCTGCGTAGATTCTGCTTACTTGTAGATTGGCAGGGTGTACGGCTTACGGTACTCGCGGAAGTAGGATGTTGTGTTCTTGCCCGCTTTTCCAACAAGGTCCATCTTGTTACGGTCAAAGCGAATCGTTTCACCGCTCAGATAGGCGATGTTAGCAAGGTGGCAGACCATGGTGGTCTTCGCCATCGATGCCAAGCTTGACCGGGTCTGCTGGCGGGTGCGGACACCATCGAGCCAGTTTTGCCAGTGGTCGTTTACACCAGGTGCTTCTTCTTTGTCCATTGGCTCGCCGTTTGGCTCATGGACGCTCCAGCCTCCACGCCAGACACGTACGCAGCGGCCATCTGCGCCGACCCATTCCACGCCACAGTCTGGACGATTCGCGTAGTCACGGCCAGTTGACCAGGTCATGACGACATCGGGGTTTTCAAACTTGAAGATAGCCTCAACTGTGTCTGGAGCTGTTCGGTCATCTGTTGGATATGCCAGCTTTCCGCCGTAGGCGCTCACGGATGTCGGCATCGCGAGGTCTTCATTGTTCGGGCTAAGTCCGAGGAGGGCGATGTCGAGCATGTGCACGCCCCAGTCACCCGTCATGCCGGTACCGGTGTTCATAAACCAGCGCCAGTTGCCGTGGACATGGTTAGACTTGTAAGGCACCATTTTGGCTGGGCCAATCCACATGTCGTAATCCAAATTGCTTGGTGGCATAGATGGCTTTTCATTACCGACCTTAGAGCCATCCGTGCGCCATGCACGTACCATCACGATCTTGCTTCCCAGCTTGCCCGCACGGACATAAGAAATGGCATCGGTGAACTCTTTACCACTACGCTGCCAAGTACCGACCTGCACGATTTTCTTATGGTAGGCAACGGCATTTGCCATCGAGCGTGCCTCCACAAAGTTGTGGGAGATTGGCTTTTCGCAGTAGGAATCCTTGCCTGCCTCTACGGTGTGGATGAGGTTGAGGGCATGCCAGTGGTCAGGGGTCCCAACGATAATCGCATCGATATCCTTGCGCTCAAGCATTTTGCGATAGTCTTTGAAGAGCTCTGGCTTGCGGCCGTACTTCTTTTCGACTTCCCGTATGTCACCTGTCATGCGGCTTGTGTCAACATCGCAGAGCGCAGCAACTTCGACGCCCTGCTTGCCCATCAAGTTACGCATGTTGGCAGCGCCCATGCCGCC
>JAURHZ010000144.1 GCA_030833025.1 Armatimonadota bacterium | reverse complement strand
GAACAGCCCAAATTTCCATTTGGTGAGCAGGCATTTAATCCGCGGTGCGTGACGCTGCATAACGGGATGATTGCCCCACTCGGAAATTTCCAAGTTGCGGGTGTGCTCTGGTATCAGGGTGAGAACAATGCTGGAAATGCCTTTGATGGCAACCAGTACATCGAGAAACAGCGCGCAATGATCGCCGATTGGCGCACCTGGTTTGGTACGCCGAATATGCCGTTCTATTCCGTGCAGCTGGCGGGGTGGCAGGCGCAGAGCAAGGAACCCGCTGGCGGGGATGGCTGGTCGGAGTTCCGGGATGCGCAGCGGCGTGCGCTTGCGATTCCATTTACGGGGATGGCGAGTGCAGTGGATGTTGGAGATGTTGACGATATCCACCCGAAGAACAAGCTGGATGTCGGTGAGCGGATGGCTTTGTGGGCTCTTCGTGATGTCTACGGCCGTAAGGACACGGTGGTAAGTGGCCCGTTACTAAAGGGTGTTGATGCAGGCGCACCGGGAACGTTGGTCGTGACGTTTGAGCACATCGGTGGTGGCCTGACAGCTGGCCGCATGGCTGGGCGTGGCAAGTTCGAAGCAACTCCAAACATTCCCATTGGTGGGTTTGTGATTGCCGGGGATGACCGTGTCTGGCAGCGAGCAGTGGCAAAGGTCGATGGCGACCGCATCGTATTGTCGGCTCCGGGTGTGACGAATCCTAAGGTTGTGCGCTACGGGTACCGGATGAACCCACTGGATGCCAACCTCTACAACAAAGCGGGCCTTCCTGCGAGTCCGTTTCGGACAGATCCGCAGTAGTACTGTTTTTAGCAGGCATCCTCAGGGTTGATTTGCAGTGACCACTCTCGGGATGCCAGCGAGGTCAGCGTGGATACCGATATTTACCAACCCGGCGGTAGTGAAGATTTCGGCGACGTTGGCTGCCTGGGTGTGACCGCATTCGACGGCGAGGATGCCGCCGGGGCGGAGACGATTTAGCGCGAGCGCAGCGATGCGCGGATAGAGCGCATAGCCAGCATCCGTGGCGTAGAGTGCCAGCTCAGGTTCCCAGTCCCGCACTTCGACTGCGAGGGTTTCGATGTCATCCGGGTCGATATACGGAGGGTTCGCCGTGATGACATTAAATCGTTCACCGGCATCGATATCGGGATCGAGGTCGCCGATAACAAGCGCTGACCGCTCGAATACGGAATTGAGCTCTGCATTTTGCCAAGCGATTGCGATGGCCTCTGGTGAGAGATCCGTCAAGACCCCGTTTGTAGCTGGGTGGCTAGCGAGAATGGCGATGCCAACGCAGCCCGAACCTGTGCAGAGATCGAGGATGCTTGGAGTTTCTGTAGAACAGTTCTGGAGATGATTAAGCGCCAGCTCGACGAGGAGCTCCGTTTCCGGGCGTGGGATTAGTACATCTGGGGTAACCAGGAAACGCATCCCGTAAAACCAGCGCTCCCCCAAAATGTATGCGAGTGGCTCACGCGTTGCCCGCCGGGTGACCCGTGTTTCGATGCGTTTTGTTTCCGCTCCTGACAGATTTCCACTGTGGAGAAGGAGCTGTGTCGGCGTCAGTCCAAGGGTTTCAAGAATAATCTGCCGCACTTCAACGCTGGCATCGTGGCTGGGTATACCGGCATCGATCAGCTGGTTCACCCAAATCGATGTTGATGTCGTTAGCTGCGTGCTCAGATTGAGGAAACCTTCAGCTGCTCGACCATCGCCTTGAACTGATCGGCATCTTCAAACTGGTGGTAGACGCTGGCAAACCGGATGAACGCAACGGCATCGAGCTTGCTCAGCTCTAGCATGATTGCCTCACCGATGAGGTGGCTTTGGACTTCGCGGTCGCCGCGGGCCATAAGGTGGCGCTCAACTCGGTCGATGAGGTCGGAAATAGCCGACATCGCTACCGTTCGTTTATTACACGCCGTCTCGAGGGCACGGGTCAGCTTCTCGCGGTCGAATGGCTCGCGTGTGCCATCGCGCTTGATGACCGACAAGCGTAAATCTTCGATTTCTTCAAAGGTTGTAAAGCGTCCTTCACAGCCGTGGCAGAGTCGGCGCCGCTTGATTGCCATACCATCACGGACTGGTCTTGAATCCAAAACCTGGTCACGGTCTATCACGCCGCAAAACGGACACTTCATGGGTTCACTACCATATGTTGGAGAATGTTCAATTCTATCCGCTACATCTAGTCCTGTGCATCCCGACTAGAGTAGGTATCGACATTTTGCGACATCAGAACGACTTCTGAGCGGAATACTTTGCCAGTCTGTCGCAACTTCATTACAAATTAGAGTGCAAAATGCCACTTTCATTGGCTACAATCTACACGGCAAATGATTGCATTCCGAAACTAACGGAATATGTGTCTGGTGTATGTCCTGTATTGGACGCCCCGTGGAAGGCACAACGGTAGAATGCGATGACTGCCCGACCAACCCCTATGTCCTACGAAGATAACCCGATACCGACGCCACTGACCGATGTGGTAGAGCGCACGCCATCGTTGCGGCGCGCGTACGTGCTCTTCATGGATATCGTCGGGTTTGCCAAGCTCCCAACAGACCATCAAGTCGCAGCGCAGCGTGAGCTAGGGCAAATTGTACAAATGACGCCTGAAGTGGCATCTGCGAAGTACGACCCGGAAAGCCTGCTAGTCCGGCAGACCGGCGATGGCATCGCGTTAATGTTCTTCAAGGACCTGCTTTCTCCACTGCGTTGTGCGTTGCAGCTACATGGGATGATCCAAGCTGACAACGCTCGCCTCAAGCAGCTGATTGGCACCCCGCTAAAGTTACGGATGGGAGTGCATGCAGGCGAAGTAACCATCGTCCAAGATGTCAACGGCCAGCGGGATGCTGCAGGTGATGGCATTATTACGGCGCAGCGTGTGATGGATCTCGGGGATGCCGACCATATTCTCCTCTCGAGTGAAGTCGCCAAAGTCCTGATCGACATGGATCCGTGGGCACGGTACATCACTCATCTGGGTGAAACTCGCGTCAAGCATAAGATTATTGTCGACATTTACAATCTCTATGGGCGACTTGATGGGCCATTTTGTGGCAACCCGAGCACGCCGAAGCGTGTGGTCGAAGATGGCCGCGCACGTAGCCGAGAGGCGAGAGCATTACGCCCCCGGTTATCCGATGTCTTGCGCCCGCACTGGGGTCGTATTTTTGCTTTGTTGTTTATTACAGGGCTGGTTGGCTCAACGTACTACGCATATAAGAAGTATCCCAAGCCATTCAAGTTAGCTTACGGCAAGTTTGAAGGCTGGCTGTCATCCAATGGCAAAGCGCCTACTGGTAAGCCCGGAGTTAAGCCTCCAAAGGCAAATGGCAACCGGAATAATGGTTCTCCCGTAGTTACACCAACATCGAATGAAGCCGGCGTAGTACGCGTTCCAGACCTGATGGGCCGTGAGACCCATGAAGCCGACACCATTGTTCAGGGCGAAGGCCTCCGGATGAAAATCGTGATGGGAGATTTCACTAAGTATCCCGAAAACACGGTTTATAAGCAGAGCCCACCAACGGGAAGTCGTATCCCACGCGGGGGAACCGTCAGCGCAACAATCTCGAGAGGCGTCAAAGGCGCAAGCGTCGAGTACCCAACGGATGGCTCGGCATCGAACAAGGACAATCCTGAAATCGACCCGGATGCGACTCCTGATAAGCCATCATCCCCGAGTGGCGACCCAGCCGACAACTAATCGCTACGATTCTGTTTGACGGTGGTACTATCCCCGTGTGTCACTGGTAGAACCCCTCCCCACCCCCATCACCGATACCCTCACCGCAAGCGGAATTGCTCCTGCGGACTTGCTGATTGCGATTGCATTTGACCTAAACGAACGCTCGCATATCTGTCAGCGCTGGGTCTGCGCGACGCGTACCACGGTTATCGTCATCGAAGCTGCGGGCACCACGGGCACGGTGCTCCGTACATGCGACATTGCATCGATACGGGATGCCAAAACGGAAACATTGGTCGGCTGTGGAGCCTTGGTGCTGCACTCTGGAACGGACACCGTAGAGGTTGCGCGCTACACAACAATGTACGCTGCGCGAATGACCGGTGCGGCTAGAGTGCTGAGTGCCCTCGCAAAGGAAGCGGAACTCCCCGTCGCCGGTATCGATGACAATGACAAAGTCTGCCCCAAGTGCGCGCGGGCGCTTGCCAAGGACTCGGATGTCTGCCGTCACTGCTTTGACAAGCGGGCGACCCTGCTGCGTCTACTTTCCTACGCTACCCCGTACAAAGTGCACGTTGTGGTGTTGCTGGCACTGATGATTGCGGGCACGTGGGCGGGTCTGGTCCCCGGTGTAATCGTGCGCGACCTAACGGACGATGTTCTCCTCCCTAAAACTGGAGTACTCTCCGATGCGACACGGATCAACAAGCTTGGCATCCTGGTTGTACTGCTCCTTGGCAGTCACGCGCTGGGTGCCATCATTGGAATCGTGCGGGGACGGCTTTCCGCATTCCTGAGTGCTAACCTCACTTACCGTATTAGGACACAGCTGTACGCAAAGCTGCAGAAACTCGGCCTGTCCTACTACGACAAGCGTCAGACAGGAACGCTGGTCACCCGTGTGACCCAGGATGTCAACGAGCTTAACAACTTCCTCGTTGATGGTTTGCAGATTCTGGTCGTGAACGGCCTGACGATTGTCGGTATTTTGATCGTCCTGTTTGCCCAAAACTGGCTCCTGACAGTGTTTGTCTTGATTCCCGTTCCAATCGTGGTCGTGTCGACGATTAAGATTTGGCGCTTCCTCTGGGGACGGCTTGAGCGGCTGTGGCATTTGCGGTCGGTGATGAACTCAGGAGCGAACTCCGCTATTGCCGGGGCACGTGTGGTCAAGGCATTTGCGGCGGAAGACCGTGAGAATGACCGCTTTCTGACCCGTGCGACAAACTTGCTGCGTGTAAACCTCGATCTTGAGAACTGGTGGGCGACATTGTTCCCGGTGCTTGCGCTCCTGATGATGTCCGGTATCTTCGTCGTCTGGTACGTGGGTGGACGTGAGGTCGTCAAGGGAACGATGTCCCTTGGGACGCTCAACCTCTTCTTCTTTTATCTTGGTCAGCTGTATGGACCACTTCAGGGGATGACGCGCATCGCGGATTGGCTTTCCCGGGCCCTGACCAGCGCCGAGCGTGTGTTTGAAGTTATGGACACCGAGCCGGATGTCGCAGATGCTGCGGATGCGCAGCCGATGCCTCATATTACGGGTGCGGTCACATTTGAGAAGGTTAGTTTTGGCTACGACAAGGCGCGCCGGGTGCTTGATGACTTTAGCCTTGATGTCAAGCCGGGTGAAATGATTGGTTTGGTGGGTCATTCGGGTGCCGGTAAGTCTACGGTTATCAACTTGATTTCCCGCTTCTATGACCCGAATGAGGGTCGTATTCTCGTGGATGGCGTTGAAATGCGCAAGATCAAGCTCAACGATTTGCGGAGCCAGCTTGGCATTGTGCTGCAGGAGCCTTACTTGTTCCCGGGAAGTATCTACGAGAACATCGCGTACGCCAAGCCAAGTGCAGACCCACTGAGTGTGATCAAGGCTGCTAAGGCGGCAAATGCGCACGACTTCATCATGCGTTTCGCTGATGGCTACGATACGCAGGTTGGGGAGCGTGGTGCGCGGCTTTCGGGTGGCGAGCGTCAGCGGATATCGATTGCTCGCGCGATTTTGCATGACCCGCGGATTTTGATTCTGGATGAAGCAACGGCATCGGTGGATACCGAGACAGAGAAGCAGATTCAGGAAGCGATTGAACGCCTTATTGCGGGTCGGACCACATTTGCGATTGCACACAGGTTATCAACGCTGCGCAATGCGGACCGCCTGGTTGTCGTTGAAAAGGGCAAGATTGCGGAGGTTGGCACCCACGATGAGCTTCTAGCCAAAGAGGATGGCATATTCCGAAAGCTGGTTGATATGCAGAAGGAAGTCAACGAGCTGCGGGTGGTCTAGGGGTTAGTTTTCTTAATTTTCTCTTTCGAACCAAGTTCGTACTGGAAAGTCGAACCAATCGCTCAACATTACAGCTCGCGACAGACGTTC
>JAURHZ010000143.1 GCA_030833025.1 Armatimonadota bacterium | reverse complement strand
GTGGATGTCGGACATGCCGCACGCAATGGAAAGAACCCTGCAGACCAGATTCGGAAGTACCGTGACCGTGTCTACGATATTCACTTCAAGGATGTCAAAGCGGGTGCCAAAGGTCTCGCGGTCGGCTCAGCCATTGAGATCGGACGTGGCTCCCTCGACATCGCAGGCATCTTCAAGGCGCTCATTGATATCGGATTTATGGGAAATGTCGGTATCGAGTACGAAAAGAGCGACACGGAACCAATCGTTGGCCTCGCTGACTCTGTCGGCTACATGCGCGGTGTTCTAACCCAGCTGCGCAAACGCTAACCTAATTCACGGCACAAGGCCTGGTGGGCGTGTTCCACGTCCCCGGGCCTTCCCCGTAAGCGTGTCGCCAAGCTCAACTCTGGCACGCTCTGCTTCCGCAAGCATCGCACGCAGTACAAGTGGCCGCTTTGTAGACATGTCCAGTGTCTCGCCCGGGTCAGCATACATGTCATACAGTGCCAGTGGTGTCTTCACATTTGTGTAGCTGACTGGCTTGCCGGCTCTCGCCACAGGCTGGTTTATCAGTGTCCTATAAGTATGTGGCAGAATGAGCTTCCACCGGCCTTTACGCACTGCCTGCAGCTCATTCGTGTTGTAATACGTCCAGTACACACGCTCATCGGCACCGGGTGTATCGCCGGTAGCGAGGTTTTCCCCGATGTCATGGCCATCGATGGCATTTTTCCCCGGTGCCGCGCCCACGATGCGTCTCAGCGTAGGCAAAATGTCAATCGTCATCGCGGGTTGAGATGTGACCATGCCAGCGGGAATGACACCCGGCCATGATGCGATCATCGGGACACGGATTCCGCCCTCCCAGCTCGTGCCTTTTCCCTCCCGAAGGTCGCCCTTTGAACCGGCATGCTCGCCGTAGGACAGCCATGGACCGTTATCGGATGTGAATATCACCAGTGTGTCGTTCGTGAGGCCAAGCGCTTTTACGCGTGCGAGAACCTGTCCGATACTGTCATCTATTTCGGCGATGACATCCGCGTACAAACCATTCCCAGTTCGTCCTGTCCACTTCTTGCTTGCATAGAGGGGAACATGCGGCATCGAGTACGGCATGTACAAGAAAAACGGCTGCTTGTGGCTACGGTCAATAAACCCCAAGGCCTCGCGGGTGCAGTCGGCAGTGATATTCCGCATGCTCTCAGGGGTGACATCTGGGTCGACGATGTCCCTGTTTCGTCGTAGCTGTAGCGGAGGATAGGCCTTGGGCGCTTCTGGATGCCGGGGCCACATGTCGTTTGAATAGGGATAGCCAAAGGTGAAGTCAAAGCCGTGGTTGTTCGGATGGAAGACTTCCTGGTGGCCAAGATGCCATTTGCCGATTACAGCAGTAGTATAGCCGCGGGTTTTGAGCATTCCTCCGATTGTCTGTTCATCGAATGAGAGGCCATTCTTGGAGTTTGGCCCAAGTGCGCCGTGGATACCGATGCGGTTTGGGTAGCAACCGGTCAGGAGGCCGGCGCGACTCGCGCTACAGACAGCCTGTGCAGAGTAAAAACTGGTAAAGCGGTTGCCGCCAGCGGCGAGGCGATCGAGGTTGGGTGTAGGGTTCGTTTTGGAACCAAAGCATCCAAGGTCTGCATAGCCAAGGTCATCTGCGAAGAAGAGGATGATGTTTGGGAGGCGGCGCGGTTGCATAGGCAGAGTATACAGAAAACACCCCGGTCTGGTTGACCGGGGTGTCTTTCGTTCGTGTGCAGGTGATAAGCCTGCGTTGGAGCCTGATTAGAGCTCGCGTTGGATTTGACGCATTTCGAAGAACTCGAACTGATCGCCTTCAATGATGTCGTTGTAATCCCGGATCGTAAGACCACATTCGTAGCCTTCTTGGACCTCACGGACATCATCCTTGAAGCGCTTGAGCGTATCGATATCGCCAGTGTGTGTAAGCTCGCCATTGCGGAATACACGCACCTTGAAGTTACGCTTGGTGTAGCCCTTGTCGATATAGATACCGGCAATCTGGCGGCCACCAGGAAGCTTGAACATTTGGCGGATAACCGCATGTCCAGTGATGTGCTCTTCGAAGATTGGTGGAAGAAGGTTGAGCATCGCTTCCTTGACTGCATCGATCAACTCATAGATGATCTTGTAGTTTCGGATTTGAACGTGTTCCTTCTCAGCCTTGCGCTCCACGGAGCCGGCGGTACCGACATTGAAGCCGATGACAAGACAGTTCTTATCATTTGCCTGGCGGTCGGAGGACACGAGCTGGATATCAGACTCGCTGATTGGTCCGACGGCTGCTTGAAGAATCTTGACACGAACTTCTTCGTTGCCAAGAGGCTCAAGGCTCTCACGGATAGCCTGAACGGAGCCTTGGACATCGGCCTTGATAACAAGGTTGAGTTCCTTTGCCGCGCCAAAGCGAAGGGTGTGATAAAGCTGCTCGAGGGTTTGGCGTCCGCCAACTTCGAACTTCTCTTCACGGCGGATGACATCACGCTCTGCAGCGAGACGACGCGCTTCCTTTTCATCCTTGACGACCTCGATGGAGTCACCTGCCATCGGGGTACCACCAAGTCCGACAATCTCAACCGGGAAGGATGGCCCGGCGGTCTTTATCTGCTTGTTGTTGTCATCTGTGAGGACACGTGCCTTACCAAACTCGGTGCCTGCCACAACGACATCGCCCTGCTTGAGCGTTCCGTTTTGAATCAAAACGGTCGCTACGGTACCACGGCCACGGTCGAGCTTCGCTTCGAGAACTGTTCCACGAACCTTGCCATTGGGGTCAGCCTTTGGATCAACGACAGCTTCACTGACAAGCAGGATGGCATCGAGGAGGGTATCGATTCCTTCACCGGTCTTAGCGGACAGGTTTACGGTCTGGATGTCTCCACCATAGGCTTCAGGCAACAGTTCGTAGCGGGTGAGGTCGGTTAGGACGCGCTCAGGGTTACTTGTTGGGAGGTCACACTTGTTGACGGCAATGATAATCGGTACGCCGGCTTCCTTGGCAACCCGGATGGATTCCTCGGTCTGTGGCATGATTGAGTCATCCGCTGCAACGACGATCACAATGATGTCGGTGACGGATGCACCCCGTGCACGCATCGATGAGAATGCCGCGTGACCAGGAGTGTCAATAAAGGTGATTTTCTGTCCGTTGCGCTCCGTTTGGTATGCCCCGATGTGCTGTGTGATTCCGCCGGCTTCTCCAGCGGCAACGCGTGCGCGCCGGATGGAGTCGAGGAGGGTGGTCTTACCGTGGTCGACGTGGCCCATGATGGTCACGACGGGCGGACGCTGGATTGGTTCGCCATCGGTTACGCTAACAACCTTGCGCTCAAGCTTTGGCTTGGCTTGGTTGGATGATTTCTTCGGAGCAGTGTCATCCTTGGATCCAACAACAGCGACAACCGGGATATTTCGGTTGTAATGCGGTGTAGGAACCGTAAACGGTACTGACGGAGCGGGGAGGTCTTTGAGCTTATCTGCAGGGTCAGCAGATCGCTGTCCAGCAGGTGCAGGCTTGCCAGGTGTGGCAGGCTTGACTGGAGCTGGCTTTGGAGCAGGCGTTGGGTTTTCTTTTTCCGCCTTAGCCTTGGCAATAGCTTCGCGCTCGGCAACTGTCTCTTCTTCAGAACGCAGTGCCCGCACAAGAATACCAAGCTTCTTGGCGATTTTTGTCGCAGCATCCGGGGAAAGCCGCTGTGTTGGACTTGCCTTTGTGATTCCGAAAGCCACGAGGACTTCAAGAATCTTTGCTGCACCAACACCAAGCTGGTCACCCAGACCCTGAACAGTTACATTGAATGGCACCGTAGGAGCTGCCGCGAGTGCTGCATCCTTGGCCGCCTTTAGTTCTGCCTTAACTCCAGCGCGAATTTTTTCCGCAGTGATGTCATCAATATTGCTCGATGGCGAAAGGGTTCCAAACCCTTCCTTTTCAAGCATCGCGACGACTTCAGCGTTGCTTCGCTTCACTTCTTTGGCCAGATCGTAAATTCTGATCGGCATAAACACCTCTTCCCGAATGCGTCAGTGGTTCATTGGACGCTCCCCGGTCACATGGATTTTGAAATAATTGCATTTTTGGTGGCTGAACCGCCGCTTATGCAACCTCTTATGGTACCGCATCGAGGAAGGAAAGGATGCGTTTTCGAGGGGTTTCTTTTAGATGGAATGGGTCTCTGTGCGAATCCGGGATTCCGGCCCACAGCCGTTGGTTTTGGGAATGGTTAGTCGGTTTGTGTCTGGGTTACGCCGACACATCGTCCGTGGCATTAACAGATACAGCTTGGAGGGTTGCAACATGCGCACGGATATCAGCTTCGAGTGATGCCGGGACTTTGCATTTTAGCGTCCTCGCTAATCCACCCTTTTTGAATGCCAACGTAAGGCATGCATCCGACACGCAGACGTATGCCCCGCGTCCGGCGCGCTTTCCCGTAGGGTCAAGCTCCACGCCCGCAGAATCTGGTAAACGGACAACGCGCACCAGTGTCCACTTGCCGTCTTTCGAGCGGCATGCAGCACAGGTGCGCGTCGGTTGCTTTCGCAGAGTCGTCACTTCGTGAGTACGCTGCGACTAGTCTTCGTCTTCGTCATCATCAAAACCGGAGAGGTCGATAATCGAGTCATCAATATCTTCAACCTCAACTGGCTCGATCTCAATCACCTCATCAGCAACCACTTCCTCTTCAGGCGTGGCTTCTGGTTCTACTTCGATGACCGGTGTTAGATCGATGACTTCTTCTTCGTAAATGTCATCTTCTTCTTCTTCCTCATCATCGTCGTCATCCGGAAGGTCAGCAATCTTCTTGGTGTCGTAGATATCGTCTTCTTCGACTTCTGCTTCTTCAAGAGGTGCAACAGATTCCGTGAACTCAGGAATATCGCCTGCGTGGAGCTGTGACTCGGAACGGATGTCAATCCTCCAGCCGGTCAACTTTGCTGCGAGGCGTACATTTTGACCTTCCTTGCCAATCGCAAGGGAGAGGTGGGCATCCTGAACGATGACCAATGCAGCCTTGTTGATCTCATCGAGGCGGACTTCAACCACCTTGGCAGGGGAGAGCGACTCGATGATGAACTGGCGTTGATCCGGGGACCAGCGGACGATGTCAACCTTTTCGTTACGGAGCTCATCCACAACGGCCTGAACACGCTGTCCACGGTGACCGACACAGGATCCAACTGGATCGTAGCGGTCATCCTTTGCAGCCACCGCAATCTTGGAGCGCTGACCTGGGTCACGGGCTACGGACTTAATAATCACGTGGCCAGTCTCAATCTCAGGGACTTCAAGCTCAAACAAGCGGCGTAGAAGGGATGGGTGGGAGCGCGAGACGATGATCTGAGGACCACGCGGACCCTTACCAGCCTTGCGGACATCGACCACGAAGAACTTCATCCGGTCATGGAAACGGTATTGCTCGCCACGTGTCTGCTCGAGACCTGGGAGGTATGCTTCCATCTTGCCAAGCTGGTTGCCTAGCTGAACCACGAGGTCGCCACGGTCACGGCGGGAGATGGTTCCCGAGATGATGTCGCCTATCCGGTCAACGTACTCATCGTAGACCTTGTTGCGCTCCGCTTCGCGAATCTCTTGCATCAGGACCTGGCGGGCAACCTGAGATGCAATACGACCACCCATGCGATCCACTTCACGGTCGGACAACACAACCGGGATACGGTCGCCAAAGCTCGCCTTCGGCGAAATGGCACGGGCATCGGCAAGCGAAATCTCTGTGTGTGGGTTATCCACATACTCGGAGACCCGCACAACACGGCTGATACGGAATGGGGAACCGCCCTTGCTGGAGGTTTGCTCAACCTTGAGTGTGACTTGGTCATCCTCGATGTTCAAGCTACGCTCATAGGCCTTGGCCAGCGCAACTTCGAGGCAGCGGAGCAGGGAATCAAATGGGATCTCCTTCTCTCGCTCAATCAACTTCAGGGCTTCATAAAATTCTGCATTCATCTTCTATTTCCGCCAATCCAGCATCAATAAAAAAAGCGCGCCAAACGGCTCGCTTCACAATTACGCGCTTCCGCGGCTGTGAACTATCCAATCATCACAACCATGCCAAGTATAT
>JAURHZ010000142.1 GCA_030833025.1 Armatimonadota bacterium | reverse complement strand
CATCGATCAGGAGAACGCTTTTCCCCTGGCGGACTGCAGCACATGCAAGACTGGCGGCGATGCTAGTGCGGCCTTCGGCGCGTTCGGCGGATGTCACAGCAAACGTGACACCCCGTGGCATCCGACGCGCAATTTCATCGTAGAGCTTGTCGTACGCGGCTGCGACGGTCCCGATGCCATGGCGTGCAGAGGTGATGTCTGCCAGCACAGCGAGCTGGAGGTCACGTTTTATTTGCGGTGCATTTTCTGCCCGCCTAGTTCGAAAGCCGAGATTAAACATAGCCTGATATCAATGGCTACCTAGCAGGAGGTATGCCATATTCGATTGTCGGTGTAAACCGGCGCAGGCTGGAGGCTTTTCCTAGAGCTCGACCAACCGGGCGCTGATGGTTCCTTCTACACCGCGGATTTCTGCCATTGTCGCATCTGATACCGGTCCATCGAGCGAGAGAGCCATAACAGCAGTACCCTGCCGGAATTCGCGTCCGAGGTACATACCCGCGATATTCGCTCCTGCCTCACCTAGAATGGATCCGATTTTACCTACCATACCCGGTTTATCCAAGTTGCGAATCATGATATGGAAGCCTTCGGGACGGAAGTCCATCGAGTAGCTATCCAGCATCACAATGTGTGGGTCGCTCTTTCCAAAGATCGTCCCAATATGCGTGTGTTCGCCGTTATTGTCGGTTGCCACCAGCGTGAGCGTCTGGCCCCATTCCTCCGCCTTGCCACGGGTTGTTTCCGAAACGCTAATCCCTCGGGATTCCGCAAGGGCCGGAGCATTGACATAGTTGACGCTGTCCGAAAGGACGGGTTGGAGGAGGCCCTTCAGCAGTGCACGTGTGATGTGGACTGTTTGGCGGCGGTCAAAGTCGCCAGCAAAGCCGACTTCGACATGCGTGATGTTTCCTTTTGCGAGCTGCGCTTGCAGGCTACCCATTTTCTCCGCAAGGCGGAGCCACGGTGCTGTCTTTTGCAGGACTTCAGGCGCGAGGGATGGCATATTTACCGCCGAACGTGCCGAGCCACCGGTAAGGACATCTACGATTTGCTCCGCTATATCAACCGCTACGCCAACCTGGGCTTCTTCAGTGGATGCGCCAAGGTGCGGGGTAGCAACAACATTCGGATGTAGCACCAGCGGATGCGCAGGATCAACGGGTTCGCTCTCCCAAACATCGAGTGCGGCGGCGGCGACCTTGCCGCTAGCAAGCGCATCGAGAAGTGCCTTTTCCTGAATAATTCCACCGCGGGCTACATTGACAACACGGACACCATCCCGCATTTTGTCAAATGCTTCCGTGCCTATCATCCCGGCAGTTTCCTTCAGCTTCGGGACATGGACCGTAATGAAGTCTGATTCGGCATAGAGGGCATCGAGATCCAGTAAACGAATACCGAGTGCAGCAGCCTGATCAACCGATAGGAAGGGATCGTAGGCTACAACACGCATTTCCATCGCGAGGAGGCGCTTTGCCACTTCGCGGCCAATTTTGCCAAGTCCGATGACGCCGGCAGTCTTACCGTAGACTTCGATTCCGACAAACTTTGAGCGCTTCCACTCGCCAGCCTTCATCGATGCATGTGCTTGAGGAACATTACGGGCCATCGAAAGCAGAACAGTAACCGTCAGCTCAGCCGCAGCGATGGTATTGCCTTCGGGTGAGTTGACGACGAGGATGCCCTGATTGGTTGCGGTTGCAACATCGATGTTGTCCACGCCAACACCTGCGCGTCCGATGATTTTGAGGTTGGTGGCGGCTTCGAGGATGTCTGCTGTGACTTTGGTTTCTGAGCGAACCGCAAGTGCATCGTAGTCACCGATAATTGCTTTGAGGTCTGCGGCTGAGAGACCGGTGCGGATATCGACATCGAATCCGGCACGGCGCAGCACGGCAACACCTTCGGCGGCAACGGGATCACTTACGAGTACTTTGGGCATAACATCATCCTGTGTAAATTGAACACAAAAAGAATATCACGCAGGCTAAAGTGAACTGTTAGCACATGTGAAGATGCCCGGGAATAGTGACAAGAAACACATCCACATAAAAATGCTCTCGGAAACTGCGAGCACGCCATGTCGAAATACCACCGCGTAAACGCTAGCGCTTGCGTCGATCGCGCAGGCCAAAGAGGGTCATGAACGCGGAGCGGGATGTGTACCACGAGAGGCCAAGTGCGATGATTCCGGCAAAAGCCGCGGCCATGGGAAAGCCACGCAGTACTTTGACGAGCGCAATCCCGGCAACCAGGAATGCGCCGGCCGAAAGGAGATCAATAAACCAGGGCCGTGACTGTCTGACGGGCCCAAGCTGCTGACTCACTTCTTGGCCCGCTTCCGAACGCTGCCTTTAAGTTCATCCAGATAGGTCTTAAAGCCGTAGCGCCGCATTTCTTTCCAAATGTCATCAAACTTCCAGCCGCAGTCGACGGCTCGATAAATACCAATCATCGCGCCCGTGCGATCAGCACCGTGTTGACAGTGCACAAAAACAGGTTTGTTTTTTGCCTGCCGGATGATGGCCATAAACTCCTTGAGCTGCTTGTCGGTGGGTGCTTCGCGTCCCATACGGATGCGGGTCCGCTCAAGCCCAAGTTTCTTCGCGGCGGCTGCTTCTTCATCTTGGCCTTTGCGCTCAATCCGCAAATCGATGATATGTGCGACGCCCAGTTTCTTAAGTTCTTCAAGGCCCTTCGGCGTCGGGGCGGCGCCACGGTAGATCCCGGGTGCAACGACAGCAAAATTTGGTAGATGTTTAGCATCCACCTTAGGAACAGCAGCGGGCTTTTGAAAAAACAACACTACGATGCATCCTCCAAATGGCGGGTGTCGTTCAAGCGCTCAATGCGCCAAATGTCATCTCCCCCGCGCTGAATAATGGTCAGGCCGGTATTCGAAAGCTGACACCCCGGAGGCTCGTGATGATCAAGGCCTGGATAGAGCACATTCGCGATAATCGCTTTGAGGCTTGCCCCGTGCCCGACAATCATGATCGAGCTGTTCCCCTGATGTTGCTTCAGAACATCGGACAAACCCGCCGTCATACGCTTATAGACATCTGTCCAACGTTCGCCATCGTGCGGACGCGTATGCCCCGGCCAAAGCTCGGCACATTCCTCGCGCGACTTGCCTTCCCAGCTACCGTAGCCACGCTCACGGAATGCCGGGGTCAGGTGATGCTCTGGGTTCCCGATAGACATCGCCAAAATCTGCGCTGTCTCCACTGCCCGGCTGAGGTCACTTGAGTAGACCACGGATGGCAAAAAGGCCTGACTTAGTCGTGGGAGGACAGTGGCAAGGCGTCTGGCCTGCCCGCGCCCAACATCTGAGAGCGGGATATCCGTTTGGCCCTGCCAGCGTCCTTCAGCATTGTGTGCCGTCTCTCCGTGACGCACGAGGAGAAGCGTGGATGTCACTTATTGCCCAGGAGTTGCAAACTGTGTGGCATCGATTTTGGGCATCCCCGGAGCTTCCGCGAGTGCTTTATATAGCTCTACACCAACAACCTGTGAGATCTTGCCCGTTTGATTGTCGAGGACCCAGAAGCTTGGTGTCGACTGCACGCCGAGTCCTGAGACACGATCACGAAGTGCCTGAATCTTCTTAATGTTCTCTTCACTTTGGATATAGGACTTCGTCGTAGCAAAGTTCATTCCTGCAATCTTAGCGCGCTCATCCACGAGAGCATCGTTCCAGGCCGGGTCGGTGTCCGTAAACATCGCGTCGTAGTACTCCCAGAACTTTCCCTGTTCGCGTGCGGCATCGCCGGTGAGGGCTGCCTGGAGCGAATACTGATGAATCTCCTCGATTGGGTAGTGGACGAAACCAAACTTGACCGTAACCTTTTTGCCAAGGTCCTTACAGACAGCGGCAAACATTTTGCGGCAAAGTGGGCATTGAAAGTCTGCAAACTCGATAACGGTGAAGCGCGCATCATCGGGGCCTTTGGTTGGCGCAAGCTTCAAAACGCTATCGAAATCTTCCTTTTTAATGACCACAGGAGCCGGCTTGGTTGCCCCGGGCTGGTTTGGCTTATCGAACATCGAGCCATCCCCACTCATCAGGAGAAACCCTCCGCCAACAGCCACAATCACACCCATCACAATTAACATCTTCGCTTCACTGGTGATCTTCATTGGATAGCTCCTTACTTGGTGGATGGCAGTGTTTGCCGTCCGGATTGGCGCTGTCCGCGCCATTCAACGATAAAAACGATCAGCATAAATGCCATGACGACTTCTGATGCCAGGCACCATTTACAAAACGCATGGATTACGACGGCCTGGATGTACATCAGGATTACCGATGCCAGTACGCCGCCGAGAAGCCCGAGTCCTTGCAGTATTTGTGCGCCTCGCGTGAGCTGCGCCGAGAGCGGAAGCATTCGGACGACGGATAGCACGAGGAGGCCGATGTAACCTGCGGTGCCCCAAGCGGCGATGGGGAGTCCGGTCCCAACCGGGAACCGGGAATAAGGGCTGAGTGCGACGGTGGCGCAGCCTCCGGAGCGTCCACATGGGATGAGTTCAGGGGTGGCATGAAGCTTCCACAAGTAGCCTGCGATCAGGATACCGATGATGGATAAGGCCAAAATAAACCCATTGAAGGCTTTGCTTTGCATGCGTCTGACTCCATCCCCGACAGCGGTTCAGGCGCCGAATTGTACCACCGTGGAGCGAGCAGTCAGGATGCCCGGGCGACACAAACCATTAATGTGACTGGGTTAGCGAAGGGTCGCGGCGAATTTTTGGATGGCGTCATCTGGCAGGGGAGCAATCACAACATGCATCACGCCATCAGCGGACCAAACGTACCCACGCCGGCCTCCAGGAATTTGGCGGAACGCCGGTTCGCTGCTAGCGGGCCCTCGTCCACCCTTAATCCGGGAGTACGACAAAACGCTGGTTCCATTGCCCCAGTGCTGCGTTACCCATTTGCCACCATTGGTGACTTCGACATATTGCGGTGTGTAACCAGCTGGAACATTCACGGATGACCGAATCGAAATACCAGCCTTTTCGGCATCCGCAAAGCTTGCATGAACAATACTGACATCCCGCTTAACCATCACCCCTGCAGGAGGCTTTGGTTCAGCAAACTCGATGGCCTTGAGGTCGGCGTTAATCTGCACCGATGTAAAGTAGGATGAACGGAGTACACGTCCGGTACCATCCCGTTCTTCGGATTTAAGCTGCAAACCCGTTTCGCGGTCAATCCAGAATTTGCGGATGATGCCCATGGCATCCAGTCGTGGCGAAACAACAACAATGTCGACAGCCCGTCCGGCAATGGTGTCATCCCCGGTTTTGACGGCTTTCAACGAATCTTTCAGTTGAACCAGCAGCTCACGGTTGCGATCTGCGTTTTGCGATTGCATCGAATTGCGCTCGACCAACGTACCCGTACGCTGCGAGAGCACCCACCAGTGCTTTAGGTCATCGACGATGATGTCGCCGCGTTTGTCGGCTGACTCTCGGCGTGAGCCACGCTTTGGGTCTACCCAGACATCGAATTCGACTGTTCCACCCCGGAATGTCACGACTTCACGGGCCGAATAGGAAATAGACTTCGTCGCACGCATCATGTGAAACAGTGCGCGGCGAGCATCCCGTTCTTCCGGAGTCCCACTGAACTGCCGGCGTTCTCCCCCATCAAATTTTGGCTTGGCAGGACGCTCGGGCGGTGTTTGCGCAAACGATGTGACTACCGAGAACATCAAAATCCCCGGCACTACGATTGCGCGACACATAGGGTTTGTCACCAGTTTCCGCCTGTAGCCATATCGGATGCAACGACGACGACACCGGATGTGTCTCCGAGGCTTTGGGATGCACTGGCGGCGTGGTGTTGATTGGCGAGCTCTGAGAGAACCGCGTTTTCATCGGATGATGCAACAGTTTGTGCTGCACCAGACTTTACAGATGGCATACGAGAAATGTAGACAAAGCCAAAGCTTGCGACCACAGATGTAACCGCAACCAAAGGGATAGCCACTCCCGTACGGCGTGTGGGCCGAACAAACGATGGTGTGGCGATACGCATCCACCATGGGGATGGCTTGAGCTTGACATCGGCGATGCGGGCTGCAAGCCGCGCTTCGAAATCCTGCCTTGGCTCAACGGATGGAAGTGTTCGGAGCAGTGTCTGAGTCATCCGAAGCTCGCGCTCAATCGTCCGACACACAGAACAGGAT
>JAURHZ010000141.1 GCA_030833025.1 Armatimonadota bacterium | reverse complement strand
GCCGGGAGGCACACATCCTGCATGATATTCTTCCCTGTGAGGTGCGCGAATTGGTAGAAGTTAAAGGTTGGCGGAATGGTCTACTGGTGACCCTCCCTGACACGTTGGAATTGGATGAGCTGCTTGCGGCAATCCGCGAGCGACTCGAGCAAGGCCGTAACCTCGAGCTGTGGAGAGGCTCCGTTGCGACCATCGATTTTGGCGCACGTATTGTCCTCCCGGATGCACTTGATAGCATTATCGGTGTCCTCAAGGATAGCTATGGCATACTCCCGACAG
Source organism: Armatimonadota bacterium (assembly GCA_030833025.1). Classification (GTDB taxonomy): domain Bacteria; phylum Armatimonadota; class Armatimonadia; order Armatimonadales; family Armatimonadaceae; genus CAIRTT01. The sequence goes on along the minus strand of JAURHZ010000141.1, from coordinate 5,924 downwards.
CGATCATCAGTGAAATCCCTGAAACACGCGCGGCGGCGGACCGCTTGACGCTTACGATTTACGATGTTCTACCCACAGTAGTGATGCCACCAGTTGGGCAGGCTCCAGAGCCCGAAAAGGCTCCTCAGATTGGACAGGGCAATGCGCTTTACATCCCGCATACCGTCCGTAGTGGCCAGCGCATCCTCCATAATGGCGCTGTCATCGTCAATGGAGATGTCAACCCGGGCTCGGAAGTGATCGCCGCTGGCGACATCGTCGTTCTGGGAACACTCCGCGGTGTTGCACATGCAGGGGCTAACGGCGATGAATCATCCCGTATCTTTGCCCGCAGCCTCCGCCCACCCCAGCTACGTATTGCAAGCCTTTATGCACGCGCTCCAGAATCGGATGGCAAGACCGCTGCCACCAAAGGCGCCGAGTGCGCAAGGGTTCAAAGTGGCGCCATTGACATCATCCCGTGGTAATTACCGGGTACACGCTGTAAAACGGCAGTTGATTGTCGCTATTAGTTAAGTTTGTTTCTATAGGTTTCATTGAAAGGGAGCACCCCGAACATGGCAAATGCCCGTGTAATCGTTATAACTTCTGGTAAAGGTGGCGTTGGTAAAACAACAACGACGGCCAATATCGGCATGGCGCTAGCAGCACTGGATCAACGTGTCGCCCTCGTGGATGCCGACATCGGACTCCGTAACCTTGATCTCGCACTTGGACTCGAAAACCGTATCGTCTATGACATCGTGGATGTCGTAGAAGGCCGTGCCGAAGTTCGTAAGGCCCTTATCAAGGACAAGCGGAACCAGAATCTTGCATTCCTCCCCGCTGCACAAACCCGTGATAAAAGCGCAGTCAGCCCAGAACAGATGATAAAGGTTCTGGATGATATCAAGGCTGAAGGCTACAACTTTATCCTGATTGACTGTCCTGCAGGTATTGAGCAGGGCTTCAAAAATGCGACAGCAGGTGCTGATGAAGCGATTGTTGTCACCAATCCGGAAATGTCCAGTGTCCGTGATGCTGACCGTATTATCGGTTTGCTTGAATCCCAGGACTTGCGTGGCGCGAAGCTTATCGTCAACCGTATCCGGATGAAGATGGTAGAGCAGGGTGAAATGCTTGGCGTTGAGGATGTCCAGGAAATTCTTGGCACGGGTGTTTTACTCCTTGGAGTCGTACCGGATGATGAGACAATTATCACGAGTACCAACTCTGGTGAGCCAGCCTCGATGTCGGATACATCCCGTGCAGGACAGGCCTACCGCAACATCGCCCGCCGTCTCCTCGGAGAGGATGTTCCATTCCTGCAGCTTGCTGAAGAAAAGCAGGGTGGCATTTTCGCGAAAATCAAGAAGCTGTTCGGAGGCTAGACCATGCTTGCAGATCTGATTGAACGCATTTTTGGCAAACCGGAGAAAACAGGCTCCGTTGCAAAAGACCGCCTTCGGGTTGTCCTCGCATCCGATCGATCCAAGATTCCACCGGAAGTCATGGATAAGATTCGGATTGAGCTCATCCAGGTATTGTCGAAGTATTTGGAGCTGGATGACACGGCTCTTAACGTTTCGATGGAACGTGACGAAGACAGCATCGCCCTCGTTGTGAACACCCCTGTTCACCGCGTACGCGAGGTTAAAGTCTCCTGACGTTCAGCCATTTACACAACGAAAGCCTCCCATGGAAACTGGGAGGCTTTTGTTTTTGAGATTCTTACTGAATCGCAGAACAACTACCGCGTGCGCTAGGTTGAAATCTCCTGACGTTCAGCCATTTAGACAACGAAAGCCTCCCATGGAAACTGGGAGGCTATTGTTTTTTTGGGCTAAGTGACAAACATCCGAAGTCATTAAAAGTGACTTACTTGCCACACCAAAATGCTATACCAGCGGTAGCGATCGCTTTCCACTACAGATATCTGCCAGAACATCCACCAGAAGGCTGTGTTCTGCCCCTAGAACACGCGCAGCGATGTCATCGACGGAATCATCAGCCAAGACATCAACACGTCGCTGTGCAACCACAGGACCGTGGTCATACTCATTGTCCACCACGTGTACGGTACAACCAGATTCCGTAACACCAGCCTCACGGACCGCTTCGTGTACTTTGCGACCGTACATCCCGTGCCCACCGAATGCCGGTAACAAGCTTGGGTGGATGTTAATAATCCGGCCGGCAAAAGCAGTCGTAAGTGCATCCGGGAGGCGCCGCATATACCCAGCAAGGACGATTAGGTCGACATCACGTTTCGTGATTGCACGTAGCAAGACCGCGCCATATTCGTCATCGGTGCGGTTCGCCGTACCAACAACAACCGTTTCCACACCGGCACTCGATGCCGCATCTAAAGCAGGGGCTCCTTTGAGCGACCCGATCACCACCGTAACCTGTCCACTTACCGTACCAGCAGTGATGGCGTTCAAAATGGCCATCAGGTTGGAGCCACGCCCCTTTGCACCGACCAGCACACCTATTCGAATCATTTACAGTGCACCCGCCGTAGCCGCATCGGTCGTGATCACCTTGCGAATCTCTTGCTCCATTGCAGCCATAAATGCGCGCTGCGCATCTAGAGCACGCTGATCCGACTCCACCCGTGGACTCGACAAACGTAAGAATGTCCAGCCATTCTTGTTTGGGAAGATACGCTCAAGAGCCATCCAAAGCTGTTGGCGCATAAAGTCATGCTCGGTACGGTTTGCACTCGCAAAGAAGTATGTGACGGTTGTCATCGGGACACCCGTCTGGCCATCTGGACGCAACACCGCATGGCCATCGAACAGCCAATACACAGCAGGGACATCCTTACCCGCCCACGGCAATGCAGCAACACTATTCGTTACACCGATATAGCCACCTGCCGGGAAGCACTGATCTGGTCGGTGGGCAAACTCACGTCGACCATAGCGGCGATAAACCACCATCAGATCAACTACGTCCCCCTTGGCATTGACATATCGTCGGTTAATGTAGGAATCGGCCTGAATCTGCTTCATCGTCTCGGCATCCGACTCGATATCACCCAGCGACTTCCAACCAAGGTGCACCTTAGGGATTGCTGAGACATCCGCACTCGCCGCCGTAATCGGTGGACGATTGCCAATCCAAAGGGCAAGGCCACTTGCAAAGCAGCTCACAATCGCGAGTGCTGCCGCCAATCTCGCGATACGCTGGCCCGTTTCCGCAGACAAAATCGCCGCTGGCCCATAGGTAAATTCTCCGGCAGCTTTGCGAGCCTTCCACCATTTGTTACCGCCAGTCCAGCGCTCCATCAGCTGCCCGATACCAATCAGAATCAGGAAAACAAAGAGGAAAAGGACGTACGGGCTGTAGTCGTGGAACAGCGTCAGGCCAAACTTTTTGTCGACAAAAGCGCAAACGAGAATGATCAGCGTCATCCGGCAAATGTTTGCCGCAAGCGTAATCGGAAGCGCCAGAAAGAATAAAACCCACTTCCATGGCGTACGCAGGCGCGAGATGTATGCGGTAATTGCGTGAAGGGCTTTGATAGCCATCAGGGAATGCAAGCCAGAACACGGGTCTGCCACAATAATCCTGATGTACTCGATGCCTCTAGGCTGCATAAACTCGAGGTTCATACCAGCACCATAGATCTCAACACCAAGTTTTCCAGCGATGAGCTTCGAGCCATCGGTGGCCAGCTTACGGAGCGGAAACGACACCACCTGGGTCAGTCCACCTGGCACTGGCACCATGAAGAACAGATACGCGATCGGGAACGACAGCGCCTTTAGCCAGCGCCAGCCGGCAATCCAGAGCACCGCACCGGCCACGTAGATAGGAATCGAAATCGGGGATGGTCCGTTTAGGTCGAGGACTTTCTCTGTCAAGTGCAGCAGGATGGCAAGGCCAACCAGCAACGCGCCTCGAAAATCAGGAATGACTGGCAATGATGCCAGCTCTGCCCGCTTGTACCAAACCACGGTCGCAGCAATCGGGATAACCAGCCAGCCATGCGTAACCGACTCATCCGTGAGCCAGCGCGGTATCAAAAATGAGACGAAGACTGGGACATACAGCACCAGAAATGCGATGGCGATGACGAAGGGAACCCACTTTGGCAGCGCACCTGCAATTTTCGGCATGCCCTATGTTACAGCCCGGGCACACGGGTTGCAGGAGGTTATCGGGTTGCGATTGCTGGTGGTGACAATACGATTACAGTGCCGCAATCCTTCCGAAACTCAACAGTTTCGGCACGATAGGTCTTTAGTATGGGGTCCAATTCCGGTGGAATACGCACTTGAAAACCGCTTCTAAGGAGCCTTGCATCCTCAGCCGACATCCCGTCCATAGCTCGCCATATATGGTCGACACCTGCGTACAGCTGATACCAAGGATCATCTTTGCCGCGCTCAAGCGTCGCACTTGTTAGCACAATCGGCGCATCGGCGAGCGGAAGGATGACATTTAATGCATCCCAGTCTGCCCTTGTTTTCGGCAATCCGATGACATGACCACCATTGATGTGTGCCAGTGTTGCCGGTTCGCTGCTGATCGCCAAGCGCGGAACACCGCTTGCTGGGAGAACGGTCGGTGCCTGCTTCAGAGCATCCCGAAGGCCAGCGATTGGCAGGGTTGTCTGTCCGGCGGATGTTCGCATGGTCAGCGCTAGTATTAGGAGAAGACCGACCGAGCCAGCAGCGGCGACCATATGTGGAGCTGCCCAGGCGCGGCGGAGCAGAACAGTGCTCCAGAGGCCCATCCCAAACAATGCAACAACCGGAACCTGTGCCGTTAGCAGCTGAACAAGTTCCTCGGGACGGAGGACGATTGCTCCTACCGCCATCGTCACGATGAACATCAAACACACAACATTACGTGCCCGCGCAACCTCAAAATGCTCAAATCGCACGAACATCGCAACAACTGCAAACGCCCCGATCAGACCGAATGCCACCAAGGATGCGATATCAACACTTAGGACAATTCCCTGTAGCTGCAGCAAAATACCTGGCAGAGAGAAGATTCCCGCGAGCTTGCCTGCAAGACTTCCATGACTTGTGGAACCAAGCGCAATGATTGGCGCATCGGTGCCACGCGCGAGACCAGTAATCACCGCATCCCGGTACCACCACACATATGCCACCGTGTCGTGCCATGCAAAGTACGTAACGACAGCGGCGATTCCAGATGTCAAAACAGACCAGCGCCAGATCTCAGGTCGGTTTCCGATCAATGCACTGAGGCCGATCATGAGGGAGATAAACCAACCAAATTCAATCGTCCACGGCAGCAGAAGGACTGAGACCACAAAGCCAGCCCAGCAGAGAATGAACTGCCGGCGACTTTCATGTGCAAACGTGCTTGGTAGGAGGCGGAAGCGTGCGATAAGCGCGAGTTCGATAGCTGCAAGCAGGCCTGGTGGATAGTCATTGACGGGTTGCAGTATCTGAAGGGCGACCAGCAGCGCTCCAACAGCCCATCCCGCAGATGCCGCGAGCTGCAGCTCACGCGTAATGAGGTGCACAATCCAACCCAGGATGACAAAGCTAAGAAAGGTTGCGAGTCCTGCCGCAACGGTCACTGGTCGGTTGGAAACAAGCTGTACTAAGCGATGAAATCCCCCCGTTACAGCAAGCGGCAAGAGCGGTTGTGAGCGATTTAAGAAACGGTTATCACCATGTGTGGATGCAATAGACATCGGGTATGCGAATGGAGCCGTCAGAACATCGGTGCCGCCGGAGGACTGCACGATCACGGTGCGTTCTAGGGCCCCGTGCGATTGTGGCTCAAGCCCGCTAAAGCGAACGATATTGAAAAGTGTCACGATCGCCGCGACAAGGCAGAAAACCCACCCGGTTAGCATCGTCATTTTGGCTCGGTGCAGCATTATTTAGCCCCCCTGCCGCCAATAACAGCCCAAACAGTCAAGAAAAGGATATGTGTATCGAATGCAATGG
>JAURHZ010000140.1 GCA_030833025.1 Armatimonadota bacterium | reverse complement strand
GAAACGCATCCGCCTCGCTCTCCGTTGCCCCACCAATACGACCGCCAGCCTCGCAGCAGCCTGCGATAAAACGGGCCGTCTTCCGCTCGATCACATCTTCATATGTCGAAACGGGAATCGTAATATCCCCCGAGACGCTTGCCTGAAGGACTTCGCCTTCCGTCATCCCGACGGTGACACCTGCAAACAAGCGAATAAGATTCAAGTTCTGGTCGTTACGCGCAAGGATATGAATCGACTTTGCGAGCAAGTAGTCACCCGCAAGAATCGTAAGCCCCGTCCCGTAGACGGCTCCGGCAGTTGGTCGACCACGGCGCGCACCAGCATCATCGACCACATCATCGTGCATCAACGATGCCATATGAATCAGCTCAACGGCGGCGGCTGCCTCAACAGCGCGTTCATCCAGCTTGCGGCGACCAAGGGCATTCCCACAAAGCAGCGCGGCCGCAGGACGCAGGCGCTTTCCACCTGCGAAAAGCGTGTGTCCACTCACTGCTTGGACAACACGAATTTCCGAGAGAATCTCCCGGGACATGCAGGCTTCAACCGCATCCAGCTCGGCGTGAATCGGAGCGATTATCGCATCGGCCGCAAATTTCACACTCATTGCTTAACTCCAATATGCAGCGCAACCGCCCCGAATAGAAAGTCCGTCACAGTCACAGATTTGCATCCAGCCGTCCGGAGACGCGCCGAAAGGTCATCGCGACTTGGCCAGGCATCTACGGATGCCGGCAAGTAAGCATATGCAGACTTTCGTCCACTGATCACCCCACCGATAATCGGCAGAATGCGAAACGAATAAAAGCGATACAGCACACGGAACCATGCTTTCGTGGGCTGGTTAAACTCGAGGATTGCCACACGGCCACCGGCCTTAGCGACGCGTACCATTTCGCTAATTCCAGCCGTAATATCCGCAACATTGCGCATCCCGAATGCGACCGTAACCGCATCATATGTGTTTTCCGCATACGGAAGCTTTTGTGCATCCGCTTGCTGGAATGTCACCGGCGCGCCACCCGCTGTAGCGACCTTTGTCCTTGCGATAGAGAGCATCCCTTCTGAGAAGTCGGATGCATCCACAACACCGTTTGGTCCACACGCACCGCTGAGCGCGAATGCGAGGTCGCCGGTTCCGGTGCAGATATCGAGCGCGGATGAACCATCCGTCAGCGAAAGTGCCTTTACGGTCGCATCCCGCCAAGCGTGGTGGAGGCGCATGCTGAGAACCGAATTTAGGAGGTCGTAGCGCGGTGCGATGGCATCAAACATATCCTGCACGTACGCATGCTTTTGCTGCGGAGTGGGAAGCGGATTGTTTGTGTGTGATTGAGCCATCTGGGTAACTGGGTTTGTGAACATTGTCACAAAGTAGGCTGAGTATACCTTGATGGGGTCCTGGTTAATGCATCACGTCCCTAGCAATCCGGTGGGTTTCCACTGCCCGATGTCCGAAGGGGCATCCCGATATTCGGCTTCTGTGGCCTGCAAAATCTCGTGGATGGTTTTGCGTTCGCTAAGATCGAGCTTTGTTGTCAGGCGGTCATTTGGATTTGTGAGCGCGGCTTTGATGCGTATCCAGCAATACGAGCGCGCTTGTATTGGCAGCTGCTTAAATCCCGCCGAGTGAACCAGAAAACTCAGACGGTAACGGAACAGTCGTGTCCGCAGGTCGAGCTGGCGGAGCGTTTGTTGGTTAGCATCCCGCGGCCCCTGCTTGACGAAGTCCAACATCGTGCGTTTGGCACCATCGATTGGCGCAGGAAACGGAGCCTCATCCACAAAGAACATCGCTTCCAACAGGGAGTCCGAGCTGTTTCGGATGCGTGAAAGCGTACTCCTGAGGAGCTCGCCGGGCTTGTTTCCGAGGGATTCTCCAATAGATGCATCATCGGCGAGGGCCAGCGTCGTGCTGTAGGTGACCGCCGTGATTCGGTTGTGGACGACGGTTTGATGCTGGAGGATGAGCTGTGCGACGACATCGGATGTGCCAGCCATGTAATCCTTAAGGTCAATCATTCCTGCGGGCAGCTTTTCGGGTGTGCGGTTTGCGCGCAAAGGGTTGTCCATACCGCCGCTACCACGCACGAAGGAATTGCCCTCGTGATTTAGCGCCAGATGCTTTCCGGTGACCCACCATCCGCCAAAGCGCTCGGAGTGCGGTGTTGCATCCGAAACGATGTGAGTACCGCTGCTAAAGTCCACTTGGCCATCCGGGTATGGGTGAACGGAACGAACCGTGTGCCCCGGCACGCCACTGGTTAGTGCGCCATCGTGGCATTGTAGGCATTCATAGGTCTGCCGGTTGAGCGCGGGTGCACCGCTCCCCCGGTTTTTGAACGTGTAAAAAACAGCGCCGAGGACTGGGTCTGCAACGGAGATTTCAACGATATCCGAGCCTGGAATGTAGCCGATGTAAATGTCATCGGAGAAGTAGAGTGCCCTTGGATTGCTTGGGCTGATGTGAGCGATTTGTAGGGATGTCTTTGAAAAGACCATGCTTTGGGTGCTTATGTTGATGCCGAGCGTCCGCAAGAGCGATGGCAGATAGCCGAACTTTGGATCGTAAGTCAGCGGGTTTTTGCCTTCCCGGATGGCAGTGTGCAGGCGTTCGACTTTGTTGGTTGGCGTTTTTGTAAAGTAGCCGATGGCATCGAGTGCGCGTTCATCCGAGCGTCTCGGGCCAGCCTCATTGGGTGCAGCAATGATGGGAACCGCGGCGATAATCATCGCGGATGTGGCAATAAGACTCTTGGTCAAACGCATGATGCACTCACGGTATCAAAGTGTGCCGACAAGTTCATCGGACGATTGGCAGGTTTCGTTTGTACGCGGCCGTCGAACTATCCCTGCCTTCAACGTGCAGGAGTAATGGCGATTGGATGGCGCAATGCCCTGAATTGTGTCGCATCGTGCTACACTTTTTGGCTTTGGACACAAAAAACATTCGCAATTCTATTAATAGCTGGCTCTATCCATCGTTAACATTTGGGACTTTGCTGCTGCTTTGGTGGCTGGCGAGCTCACGTGGGTACTTGTCGGAGCAGTTCTTCCCAACGCCTGGTGCATTCGTCACGGGCTTTCGGGAAGAAGTTGCTAGTGGCAGCCTGTTACGAGACACGCTTGCATCCTTGTCGCGTGTCGCAGCCGGGTATGCGCTGAGTGTTGTGGTTGGTGTGCCGCTTGGGATGATTCTCGGGACCGTCCTCGGAGCGCGCCTAGCTCTCTTGCCACTGCTGAATTTTCTACGTTCTCTGTCACCGCTGGCGTGGATTCCATTTGCCATCTTCTGGATTGGGATTGGGCATGGCGCGGTGATTTTCTTAATCGTGATTGCTGCGCTACCGACGATTGCGCTGTCGACGATGGCAGCAGTTGCGGGTATCCCAAAGGTTTACTTCCGGGTTGCACAAGATTATGACCTGACGGGTGTCCACCGGCTGACACGTGTGATTTTTCCGGCGATTCTGCCGCAGCTGGTAACGACGCTGCGGGTCGCGATGGGTCTCTGTTGGTTGGTGATGGTCGCTGGCGAAATGCTAGCTGGAAACACCGGACTTGGGTACTTGATTCATGATGCCAACAATGGCCTCCGGCTTGATTTGATTGTGGTCGGGATGGTTGTGATTGGCCTGCTCGGGATGTTGTGTGACCGCCTCTTAATGTTCTTGACGCGGCTGCCGGGAATCCGCTGGGGGTATGACCGATGAGTACTGGGAGTATCCGCATTAAGGGTCTGTCGCATTCGTATGGAGCGACGGCCGTCCTCAAGGACATCCATTTGGATGTTTCTCCAGGCGAGTTCGTAGCGATTGTGGGTCCAAGTGGCAGTGGTAAGTCGACATTATTGTCGTTGTTATCGGGCTACTTAAAGCCGACATCCGGTGTGCTCGAGCGTACCGGAACCACGCGCACCGTGCATCAGGCGGATGGCCTTTACCCGTGGCTGACGGTCGAAGGCAACCTTGCGCTTGGGCTTCCAAAGCTAGATGCCTCCGCGCGGCAGCGTGCAGTCACAGACATGGTCGGGCGCATTGGGCTAGCGGGTTTTGAGAAGGCATTTCCGCATGCGCTCAGCGGCGGGATGCGTCAGCGTGTTGAGATTGGGCGTGCGCTGTGTGGCGGCACGGATGTCTTGATGCTGGATGAGCCATTTAGTGCGCTGGATTACCTAACGCGTTTGAAGATGCGTAGTGAATTGTGTCGCTTGCTCGAGGACCAGCCGCGGACTGTGATCTTGGTAACGCACGATATTGAGGAAGCGACTCAGCTTGCCGACCGAGTGCTCGTGCTCTCGGAGCGTCCGGCATCGATTGTTTATGAGCTTAAGATTGATGTCCCCCGGCCGCGGGATGTGACAGCACCGGGTGTGGTGGATGCTACCAAGGCGGTGTTAAAAGCAATGGGCTACAAACCGTAGGTTCGCAGCCCGCTTTTATTACTCAACGTGTAGTCGACGAGCTAGTTTGCTGGATACTTCCCTGCATCCGCCATGTCGACATTTGCCGCCTTAATATCCTTTGGCACAAACTGTCGGTCAAGGAACTGCGCAACAGGGATTGGCTTGCTGATGATTTTGGCTTTCACGGCCATCTCGACGATTTTCATCATTTCGTCATCGCCAGGTGTCAGCTCACGGTAGCTGACACGGCCCGGATCGTTGAGGACAAACTTGATGAGCTTTTCATCCTGCTTGTAGTAAGGGCTGGCGACCTTTGCCGCTTCATCCCGGTGCGTTTCTGCCCATTCGCCTGACTCTGCGATGCCGCGAACGAGGTCCTTTACAACCTGTGGCTCTTTAGCGATCAGCTCATCGGAGACGACAAGTACACAGGAAATGAACTGTGGCCAAATGTCCTTTGCTTTGTAGAGGACACGTCCGACACCGGTGACTTCCGCCTTGGCAGCGTGTGGTTCGCCGACAAAGTAAGCATCGATTTTCTTCGCAGCGAGTGCCGCTGGCATTTGTGGAGGCGGCAGTTCGACAAAGTTGATGTCGGATTCCCCGAGGCCTTGATCTTCCATCAGTTTACGAATGACGAGGTACTGGTTTGAGAAGCGGCTTGGAATCGCAAACGTTTTGCCCTTGAGTCCCGTGAGGTCCTTGGATGTATCTTCCTTGCGAACCATTACTGTGGAGCCATCGCGGTGTCCAAGGTATACGATTTTGCACTTGACGCCCTGCTCCTGAAGCTTTAGGGCAAGGGGTGCGATCATAAACGTCGCTTGGAGGCGGCCCGATTTGAAGGCATTTGCGACATCCGGCCATGCGAGGTACTTTTCGCTCGCGAAGCGGTTGTCTTTGCTGGTGCGGCTGGCAAAGTCGGTGACTGGGCAGGTCAGGTGGCAGGTAACGGGGAGAAACCCGACCTTGAGCTCATTCCGTCCATCGGCGGTCTTTGTCAGAACAGGACGTGCTGCCTGTTTTGCAGCGGGGTTACACCCGGCGATGAGGGTGAGCGCAGCAGCGAATGCGATCGGGCGAATGTTCATGACGGAATATTACCTAGACAAGTATGCGCATATCCCACTGTGATGCCCGAACACAGGGATATGTCTCTTGGCGAGTGCGCCTAAACTCCGTAGCTTTCCCCGTGTGCGATGTGGTTGAAGTTCTCATCCGGGATGATGACCAGCTCGGTTTCGATGCGTTTCCCTTGAAAGAAGGAAGCAGAGCTCGCGGGAACTTCAATGCCACCAAATGTCTGCGCGCTGGCTTCCCATAGCATCATTGCAATCATCGGCCGTGGATGCGGGGTGTGATTTGGCATCCCGGCGTGCCAAAGGCGCATATCCCGCAGGATAACGGCCCCGCTTTGACCGTCGGTTGAATCGGCGGATGGCTTGTTCGGAAGCGTTCGAGGTCGTGTGGTTTGACGATGCATTCGATATCCCCGCCGTATGTGGTGTCCAAATGGGTTGTTGGCCAGAGCTGTGTTGCGCCATTGGTTGCGCTCATGTCAACAACGGGGATGTTTACGACGATTGTGGAGGTTGGCGTGTAGTCACCGCCTGCGACGGGGTGTGGCATATCTGGGTGGACAGGCTGTGTATGGTCACCGGGGAGGGCGGTATTGCCAGAATAGAAGCTGTTCTTGACAGGACCGCCCAGAATTCCCTCTGCAACGCTGATGATGGTGTCATTAAACAGAACATCATTGAAGAGATACGGCGCGAATGGCGGCGGAGCTTGTTGGATATTGCCTTTGTTGAAGTTGAATGGCGTATCGGTGCGTTCGAGGATCTTCGCGACATCTTCCAGCATCACTGTCCGCAGCGCCTCGAT
>JAURHZ010000013.1 GCA_030833025.1 Armatimonadota bacterium | reverse complement strand
GACTGATGATCTGGCAGGGCCAGCGAATAATGGCTCAGCCTGTCAAGGTTCCAGATGGACCTATTTACGGCTTTATCATCACACGTGCGAGAATCTCGAACGAGCTGGTCGTTAACGGTATCCTCCCGGATTCACCTGCACTTAAAGCAGGGGTTAAACCTGGGGATGTCATTGAACGCATTGATGAAATAAAGACCGGGAAAATGACGAATGAAGAATTTAAGCCATACCTCGCAGCATCGGTGCGAAATGGGGGTATCGACCTCGTTATCCGCCGACTTGGGGTCAAGGGGCCGCTAAAACTACACGTCTCATCCGATGTCCGGTAACAAACATTGACTTCAGATACGCGATTGGAGTTCGATTTGCAGGGACCATTAATGCTTTTCGATGGTGTGTGTAACCTATGCAATGGCGCGTTACAGTTCATGTTACGCGTAGAGAAGCACGACAAGCTAAACTTTGGGACGCTGCAAAGCCTAGCTGCGACTGCTTTGCTTGAGCAACTAAAAGCACCGCTGGATTTGTCTACTGTTGTCTATATAGATGCAGGAAAACTTTACACACACAGTACAGCGATCAGCTTGCTACTTCGTCATCATGGCAAACCATTTTGGGCGTTTCTTGGGTTACTCCTAGCTTGCATCCCGAGACCTCTACGGGATTTTGCCTACAGGATTGTCGCTGCTAACCGCATCAAGTGGTTCGGGAGTAAGGACACGTGTATGCTGCCGACGCCTGCGCTCAAGGCGCGTTTTCTTACTTGACCGTCGAACAAACCTACGAAATGTCAGGGTTGTCCTTGAGGCAGGCAAGCGCTACTTAGCATCATAAAACCGATAGTCGTGCTTAAGGCATTTGTATGACATTGTGATTTTGGTCTGCGATATTACCTGTATTCCTGCCGTAGACTAAGCATCTACATCAGTAATTTCCGCAGGAGTTTTGTATCGTGGATAACAATCGCAGCCGAATCGTAACCGAGGGCACACACCGAGCCCCAAACCGCTCAATGCTTAGAGCTGTGGGATTTGGTGATGCTGACTTCCGCAAACCCATCATCGGTATTGCAAGTGGTCACTCGACCATTACCCCCTGCAACATGGGAATAAGACCTCTTGCTGAGCGCGCTGAGCGCGCCGTTCGAGAAGCTGGTGGAATGCCGCAGACCTTTGGGACGATCACAGTCTCCGATGGCATTTCGATGGGTACGGAGGGTATGAAGTACTCTCTGGTGTCCCGGGAAGTCATCGCTGATTCCATCGAGACCGCTGTTGGTGGTCAAAGCATGGATGGTGTTGTCGCGATTGGTGGTTGTGACAAGAACATGCCAGGGGCGATGATTGCGATGGCACGCCTTAATGTTCCAGCAATCTTTGTCTATGGGGGAACAATCAAGCCAGGTAAGCATCGCGGTCAGGACCTAACGGTGGTCAGTGTTTTCGAAGCCGTTGGGGCGCACAGTGCTGGCAAGATGGAAGAGGAAGAGCTGCACGAAATCGAATGCCGTGCGATTCCTGGAGCGGGTAGCTGCGGGGGAATGTACACCGCAAACACCATGTCCTCAGCGATTGAAGTCCTTGGACTGAGCTTGCCGGGATCATCGACGATGGCTGCTGAAGATCCCGAGAAGGCTGAGAGCGCGGCTGAGAGTGGACGCGTCATCGTCGATGCGATTCATGCAAATAGACTGCCATCACAGATGCTGACATTCAAAGCATTTGAGAATGCAATCGCGGTTACCATGGCGCTTGGTGGCTCCACAAATGCCGTTCTTCACTTGATAGCTATCGCCGATGCTGCTGGCGTGACGCTGACCGTGGACGACTTTGAGCGTATCCGGAAAAATGTTCCTGTCCTCTGTGACCTAAAGCCAAGCGGTAAATATGTTGCCACAGACCTACACCGGGTAGGCGGAGTGCCTCTCGTCATGAAAATTCTCCTCGAAAGGGGACTGCTGCATGGGGATTGCATGACAATTACGGGCAAGACCATCGCTGAGACACTTGAACATGTTCCGAGTGAGCCACCAGCCGGTCAGGATGTCGTACGGCCGTTCGACCAACCGCTTTACGCCGAGGGACACTTGGCTATCCTGAAGGGCAATCTTGCTCCAGAAGGCGCCGTTGCCAAAATCTCAGGTGTAAAGGTACCGGTTATCACCGGACCTGCAAGAATCTTTGATTCTGAAGAGCAGTCCCTTGAGAGTATCCTTGCAGGAAAAATCAACCCTGGTGATGTCCTTGTTATTCGATATGAAGGTCCAAAGGGTGGGCCTGGGATGCGCGAAATGCTCGCTCCGACATCTGCAATTATTGGTGCCGGACTCGGTGATTCCGTCGGTTTCATCACAGATGGCCGCTTTAGTGGCGGAACCTTTGGGCTCGTTGTCGGACACGTGTCTCCAGAGGCTGTTGTTGGAGGAACCATTGGCTTACTACAGGAAGGCGACTCCATTACGATTGATGCGCACCAGCTTTTGCTTCAAGTCAATATCACGGATGAGGAACTCGCTGCCCGCCGTGCTACATGGACTCCGCCTGCTCCACGGTACACAAAGGGTGTCCTTGCAAAATTCGCGAAACTAGTCAGTTCAGCAAGTCTAGGTGCTGTCACCGATAAGCTCTAGTCATCCAAAACGGACTGGCCAACGTCCGCCTAGGGCTTTGGCTGGTCCGCTAACTTTTTACGAAAGCGCATCGATCCACTGTTCATGCAGTAGCGCAAACCAGTTGGCGTTTTGGGGATGCCGAACCTGCCGTTGGCATCATCAAACAAGTGGCCAAGATGCCCATCGCAACGCGCACAAAGAATCTCCACACGTTCACCATCGGGGTCACGACGTTCGGAAACAACCCGTTTTTGGATAGGCTGATAAAAGCTGGGCCAGCCCGTGCCGCTGTCAAACTTTGTGGATGCATAGAAGAGCGGCAAATCACACCCCGCGCATGAATAGAGTCCATCGGTGTGGTTGTTCCAGAACGAGTTGGCAAATGCGCGTTCGGTCGCAGCTTGGCGCAGGATTTGAAACTGGGACGCTGACAAAGACTTTCGCCACTCTGCGGACGTTTTTGTGATCTTGGAGATAACATCAGGGATGTAGTCGACATCCTTTCGTTCCAAACTTGGAGGCTGCGTCGTCCCCGGCGTGGTTTGTAGCGACAAAGGTGTAGATATCAAAATAGCAAGTGCGGCGATTAGCATTAGTGATTCTCCCTACGTAGCAAAAGACCGGATTTCTGCCGGTTTTGTTCCCACAAGATTGTGAATTCTGGCAGAGGGTGGCCTACCGCGTTAGGATAATCCATGCTAATCCCCCTTTGTTCCATGCTTGCCCTCACCATAAACGCATCGGAACAGGTGGCAACTGTTACTGTCCCAAACATCTCTGTTTTTGTTCCATCAAATGCAGCAGTAAGGGAGGCATTTGGCTCAACGTGGACATCTATAGGCTTACGAAACCGGCCTGATTGGACGAAGCGAGATGTTGTCTACTCTCCCGATATTCGCTTCATGAGCGGCTCTGGTTCCGACATTGACGGCACAAAAGTTTTGCTTGTCCCGGCATTCTTGCGTGCAACATTGCAGCTTGGGCAAGAGCAACGTCCGGTCAAGCTCGCGATGTTTGCCGAAGCCGGGCTACTCGGAGCATATACATCCGGAAACAAATCCAGATTCACCGCGGCACCTGCTTTGGGTGTAGGTGTATCGATAAGCCGTAGTCGTCTTGATATCGAAGCTCAATACCTCCTGCCCGCGAATCAGGATGGACGAGATTTCGCTGGATTTGCTATCGGGTTTGGATACCGTCTCTGATATTCAACCGGTAGACTTGGAACAATAGGACGGCGTAAAGACGTAAGAAATGTCTATGCAGGCTCAGGAACCACAACCGAGACACCAAGAACCAACATATAAGCAATGTGTTGGTTGTCGTTACCATGTCACGGAAACCGACACGGTATGTCCGAATTGTGGTAGTCCGGAACCGATGTCTGCGATGTCTGGGATGTTCTCCCTTGGTCCTGAAATGAACGATGCCACCCGGGCGATGATTGGGGCCTTTATTGGGGCAGTGCTTGGTGCACTTCTGATGCAGGGAGTGGGCGTTGCCGTGGGCGTCGCCGTTGGCGTTTCCCTTGGTATTCTTCTCGGTGCTGATCGGGGGCAGCAACCCGTGTCAGCTAAAACAAAAGCAACAGTTTCGCTGCGTGAGATTGAGCGTCGTATTGGTGAGCGTTTGGTTGAGCTGCGTAATCGTGAGCGGCGCCTCGCGGAAACCCGTGCACAGTGGGAGCGTCGGGCATCCACGATGGCTGGCCGCGACGCTGCTTGGGATCGGATACATCAACAACTAATGCAGGCTGGGGATGCGCTTGCGCGACAGCGTGACAGGTACCACGTCAAACTTTGGGAAGTGACGCTGATCCGATGGCAGAATCGACTAGACCCGATCGTCGTCGATTGGTCTCGTCTGACCCATGAAGGGTGTTCAAAGCGCTTGTCTGCCTTGGATCAAATCGAAGATGAGGGGCAGCAGTTTCTCCAGGCATGGACGGATATCGATCTTGAGGAGTATCCCGATGCACGACGTTGTCTTGAACGCTTGATCGCGAGCTTGGATGCCTGCGGGCCTCTGCGTGAGCACCTGATCGTCAAACAAGCAACGCTCGCCCTTAGCGGGTTGGCTCCGGCTGAGGATGCGATTGATCCGCTACTCGCGATGCCACCATCGACGGCATCGGCGTTTCAGGCCCGTGCAAGCCTCGCAGATGTTACATCGGCTTTTGCTGCACTTGAAGGTGAATACGATCGGTTGCGTTCGGAACAGCGCTTTGCGGATGAAATGGATACCGTGCGGCAGCTAGGACGCTGATGCTACATCGCGGTGACATTGTTGTTGTCAAATTCGGCTCTTCCACATTGGTGTCAGATAGTGGCAATGCCGTCAACGATGCAAACTTCAGTGCAATAGTCCGCTCCATCGCACGGCTCCACGAAACTGGAATCAAAGTTGTTATTGTCTCAAGTGGAGCTGTTGCACTTGGACGACGTCAGCTAGAACCACTCGCACACAAAGTTGACATCACGTCAAAACAAGTCCTCGCTACGATTGGGCAACATCATTTGATGTCCCTTTGGTCGGCGGCTTTCTCTGAAATTTCCCGGGTCTGTGGCCAGGTACTGGTTACGAAAGCTGAGCTTTCCAGTAGAACCGCAAACCTAAATGTGCGGGACACTCTTTATGCAATGCTACACGCTGGCGTTGTTCCCATTGTGAATGAAAACGATTCTGTAGCCGTGGATGAAATCCGCTATGGAGACAATGATTCGCTAGCCGCTCAGGTTGCTCTTGCTGTTGGTGCTACCGGTGTCGTGCTTTGGACTGATGTTCAGGGCCTGTTTACAGCAAATCCGCGGTCAGACACAAAGGCAACTTTGGTCAAATCGCTGGCCGCCACTGATATCGATTCATTTCGCTCCTGCGTAGGGGGTGCGGGATCTCACCTTGGGACTGGGGGAATGATTACGAAACTCGAAGCCGCATCGCTCGCGGCAACGGGTGGTATCTGGACACGAATCGCTGGATGCATTCCACTGGATGAGTTGGCTTCCGTCCTGTCCGGAGATGTAGATAGTACATTGGTGGTTCCAAATGTTGCCTTACAGGATGGTCGTACACGGTGGATTCTAGCGAATGCGGGCGATGCTCGTATCACCTGTAACCCGGGTGCAGCTGAGCGAATCGTTAGTAACGGGGCAAGTCTGCTAGCCGTTGGGGTCGGTGAGATTTTTGGTTCATTTGTACGCGGTGACATCGTCCGAATCTTTAGTGGGGATACGCATATAGCCACTGGAATAGCACGCTATGATGCCGGTGATTTAGCGCGAATATCCGGATGCCGGGACACAGATATCGAGCTGGCTCTCGGGTATACCGCAGGCCCAGTCGTCGTTCATAGAGATGACATGGCGGTCGTGTAACCGGTATCTGTTCTAGTGAGGTTGCTTGGTATAATTGCAAGGTTTTGCATGTTCGATGTGTCGCGTATGAGTGGCACCAAAACGTGTGTAAAGGAGTTTCAAATGTCCACGATTAAAGTCGGCATCATTGGATGCGGTGGTATTGCAAACGGCAAGCATATGCCCAGCCTGAAGACGGTCGCTGGAGTTGAGCAGGTTGCATTCTGTGACATCGATGGAGCCAAGGCCGAAAAGGCAGCTCAAGAATTCGGAGCTCAAGGTGCGAAGGTCTATACCAACTATATGGACCTCCTCAATGAGGGCGGTGTAGATGTCATTCATGTCTGCACACCAAACATTTCGCATGATGCGATTACCATTGCAGCGCTGCAGGCGGGTAATCACGTGATGTGTGAAAAGCCGATGGCAAAGACATCTGCTGGTGCACGGTTAATGCGAGATGTAGCACGCGAATCCGGCAAGAAGTTGACAATTGGTTATCAGAGCCGTCATCGGCCAGATAGCCAGTACCTAAAGCAGCTTGTTGAGGATGGTGAGCTCGGTGAAGTCTACTTTGCCAAGGCACATGCAATTCGCCGACGTGCGGTTCCTACCTGGGGTGTCTTCCTCGATGAGGAAGCTCAGGGAGGCGGTCCTCTAATCGATATCGGAACCCATGCGTTGGACTTGACGCTTTGGTTAATGAACAATTACAACGTTAAGTCTGTTAAGGGTTCTGTCTACCGCAAGCTTGCCGATCGTGAAAATGCTGCCAATGCCTGGGGGCCCTGGGATCCAAAGCAGTACACAGTCGAAGACAGCGCATTTGGATTTATTGTGCTCGCAAACGGCGCAACAATTTTCCTTGAGTCAAGCTGGGCGCTAAACACACGTGAGACTGGAGAGGCCATTTGTTCCCTTTACGGAACCGATGCTGGAGCGGACATGCGTGGCGGTCTGCACTTGAACGGCGAAAAGAATAGCCGCCTCTATGACCTTAAGGTTGACCTCGGAGCCGGTGGAGTGGCGTTCTACGATGGTGCAACGGCCAAGGCTGAGCACATCGAAGCACAGAAGTGGATTGATGCGATCCGCAATGACACGGATCCTGTCGTAACGCCTGATCAGGCTCTCGTTGTCTCCGAGATTCTTGAAGCCATTTATGAATCATCGAAGACCGGACAGCTGATTACATTCTAATGAACGGTGGCACCTGCTGACTAATTGTCAGCAGGTGCTTTTCTATTTAACAAATGGCTAGTAAACAAGCTAAAAAACGCATTGCCGCACGTATCCTTGGAGCGTCCGGCTTCTGGCGCAAGCTACGCTTTTTTGTCTGGAATGCACCTAATGGCATAACGGCTGAGCCATTTATACCCAGAAGTGATGTTCAGCGGCTGCGCGGTGTTATTCATTGTCATACGGCTCAGTACTCGGATGGCGCGGGTACGGTCGAAGATGTCATGGACGCGGCGGCAAGCGAACAGTTTGACTTTGTCTTTCTTACGGACCATAACAGTGTTGCTGCTGCCCGAGATGGCTACGTAGAGCGGTATGCCGACAAAGTACCGTTTCTGCGGGTAGGGAATGAAATCACCGTCAAAGGTGGTGCGTTCCTGCTCGCTGGAAACCTCCCTGCAACGTTTAATATCGAACCCCGACTTGAGCCACAAGTTGCCATTGATGCCGTCTTATCCGCCGGGGGGATCGCGGCAATATCGCTTCCATTTGATATGAAACACCCGTGGGATGCGTGGGACACATCCGGGACGACTGGATTGGAAGTCATCAACTTCTCAACCGTTGCCCGTGACCATATTAATTTGCTCTCCCTTGCCGTTGTACTTCTGCTGTGGCGTGTGGCAGGACTACGCGCTGCCATCCGTTGGATGATTGACCGTCCAGATGAATCTTTTGCACGGTGGGATTATGAGCTGTCGAGGCATGGTCGGTACGCGGGGATTGGCGCACTCGATGCACACGGCATCACAAGGATTGGCAAAAAGTGGCATAAGTTTCCCAGCTACGCAGATTCCTTTTGTGCTCTGTCTACCCACGTGTATGTTGATAGCACCGCGGATGTAGGACAAGCTACAGAGCTTGCCTTGTTCAATGGAAGAAGCGTCATTTGTTACGATCTCGTGCGGCCACTTAGTGGTGTTATTGTCGAAACAGAACAAAGGGCCCTCCCCGGAGATGAAACATGTATAGGAGATACGCTCCATATTGTTGTGCCATCCAACACAATCATTGTTATTCTGAGAAATGGAATCGTTCTAAATAAAGAACGAAACACACATACCAGTCTTTTGCTTGACAAAGAGGGTATCTACCGGGTCGAAGCCTATACTTACCGAGTTGGTGTTGGTGATTCTGCGATGTTTATCAAACCCTGGTTCTTTGCAAATCCGCTTTATGTTCGCTCTGTTTGAGCCCAATAATACACGCTCATACACATACTGAATTTGAAAATCCGTCAAGTGACCGATTTATAAAAGCAGGCATTTTCATCATTACTCCATCTAAATACGTGACTTAGAGTGCATCCCATGGACGCACAGTTGAACCCGCAGACAAGTCTAATCAGCGCAGAGGTTAGAGTTACTCATCTGGATGACTCTGAACAAACCGAAACCCTCACTGGGCTTATTCTTCCAGTGGTTGCTGTTCGGGATGCTGTTTACTTCCCCGGAGCGCACTTTCCGTTGCTTGCTAGCCGTGAGCGTTCCGTAAGGGCCATCGAGCAGAGCCAACAATTCCACGATGGTCAGGTTCTCCTCGTCACACAGCGTGACATTTCCGATGAAGCGTCTCCTGAGAACCTTGTCACTGTCGGTGTCCTCGCAACAATCGAAAATGTTGCATGGCTACAAGATGGTATTGCACGCGTCACACTTTGTGCTGGTTCAAGAGTCTCGGTCCGAGGTTACGTGGCAACCGCGCCAACAATGGTCGCCGCATTTGATTGCATCGCTGATGTGGAATCTGAAGTTGATGCTGTTGAGCGGCAGGCACTTGCTCGTTTGGTTGTCGAAGCATTCGAGCTGTTGGTGGAGGAGGGCGTCATCTCCCACCCGGATGCACTTGCGGCAGTTTCAGGTACGTTGGACCCAGCACAGATAACAGATCAGATTGGACCATACCTCCCAACATCTGTTGATGAAAAAGTTGCGCTCCTGACGGAAGTCGACCCCGGTAAGCGTTTGAATATGATTCATGCTTTGTTGATGCGTGAAAAGCACGTGAGTGCAGTTCGCCAGCAAATTCGTGAGCGTCTTGATCATGACTTCGAACGTGTGCATCGGGCGGATATTCTGCGTGAACAGCTTAAAGCGATTCAATCAGAGCTCGATGTTGTAGATCCACGTGATGACGGAAATCTCCATACTGCAAACCTCGCATCCAACTCAGATATTCCAGATTCGGTCCGTAAAGTCATTTTGGAAGAGATTTCCCGCTACGAGCGCCTTCCTACCAGCAGTACGGAATCATCCCTAGCCAAGGACAGAATCGACATGTTGATGTCGCTGCCTTGGACCCGCACAGCTCCGATGACCATTGACATCCCGACAGCACGTTCGATTTTTGAGGATCGTCACTCTGGCCTTGCAAGTGCTAAAAAGCGCATTTACGAATATCTTGCTGTGCGAAAGCAGGCAGGTACTGCACACACTGCACCGATTCTTTGCTTTGTCGGTGTTCCAGGTGTTGGAAAGACATCGCTTGCTACATCGATTGCATCTGTCCTCAACATCCCATTTATTCGAATAGCACTTGGCGGCGTACGCGATGAAGCTGAAATCCGTGGACATCGCCGAACGTACACGGGTGCATATCCTGGTCACTTTGCGGAAGCACTGCGCGAAGCCAAGGTTATCAATCCGCTAATTCTGCTGGACGAAATTGACAAACTTGGTAAAGACCGCGGGGGAGACCCTGCGAGTGCGCTCCTCGAAGTCCTCGATCCAGAACAAAACCATGAGTTCCATGATCACTTCGTCGATGTTCCGCTAAACCTGTCGCAGGTGACATTTATTGCAACAGCGAACAACTTGGATGACATACCAGAAGCCCTAAGGGATCGCATGGAAGTGGTTGAGTTTGCGGCATACAGCGAGGATGAAAAGCTGGATATCGCGCAGCGCCACTTGGTTCCTGGTGCGCTTCGACGCTGTGGTCTCGGTGGACATGACATCTGCTTTGCTGATGAAGCGGTTCAGGCAATCATCCGGGATTACACACATGAAGGTGGAGTAAGAGGTCTGCGCCGGCAGATCGACTCAATCATGCGACAGCTTGTTCTTCGATTAGTTGAAGAAAATACAGAGCTAGGTGCTGTCACGGCAGACTTGGTGCTCAGTATCCTTGGTCGTTCAGCACGAACACGGGCACGTGCTCTTCCTGAATCGGAAGTTGGATCTGTGACAGGAATGGTCGCCACAAGCGGTGGTGGTGATATGGTTCAAATTGAAAGTCAGCTCTTACCAAGTATTCGTGGTGAGCAGGCGCTTGAAATCACAGGTCAACTGGGATCGGTGATGCAGGAGTCTGCACGGACAGCTTGGACGTGGGTAAAGGCATTCCTCGTTGAGTCAAGTGGAGGAGCATCTATCCGTTCTGTGGATGCGCACGTGCACGTGCCTTGTGGATCGGTTCAGAAAGACGGCGCCAGTGCGGGTTTAGCCATGGCGATATCGCTCATCTCAGCCTACCGAGAGGTACCCGTACGTGCTGACATGGCCGTCACAGGTGAAATCAGCCTTAGAGGACGTGTGATTCCTGTTGGTGGCATTGCAATGAAGCTTGTTGCCGCACATGGTGCTGGCATCCGCCACGTGGTGATTCCAGATGGAAACATTGAAGATCTGGAAGAGCTACCAGTTGGTGTTCGCAACGAGCTTACGGTTTACCCGGTCAACACTGCGAAGGAAGCTGTACAGCTGGTGCTGGCCCAGTAATCTGGACCAGCACAGTTTGCTACAAACCTAGTGGCGGAAGTGGCGGATACCGGTGAAGACCATCGCGATATTGTAGTCATCACACACTGCGATAACCTCATCGTCCTTGACAGAGCCTCCGGGTTGAATGATTGCCGTGATGCCAGCCTTTGCCGCGGTTTCCGGACCATCTGGGAACGGGAAGAACGCATCGGATGCCAATACACATCCGCCTGCATGTTCAGCAGCCTGCTCAATGGCAAGTCGTACGGAGCGTACACGGTTCATTTGACCAGCACCGACACCGCGTAGAGCGCCGTCTTTAGTCATCACAATAGCGTTTGACTTTACGTGCTTGACCACACGCCAGGCAAACATGAGCTCCTTGAGTTCTTCACTGGTCGGAGTTCTCCGTGTGGGAATGACAAAGTCCCGCGGATCAAGTGGTGCGTAATCGCGCGTTCCTACGAGGAGACCACCGACTACTTGCTTGATAACGAGTCCACTTTTTCCTGGACCACCATCCAATGAACCGACCTCAAGCAGCCGGAGATTTGCTCCCCACTTCTTCTTTGTAACAAGAAGCTCACGTGCGTCTGAATCATAGCCTGGTGCAACGATGCACTCAAAGAATGTGTTTGGGCCGGTTATGCGCTGTGCGGTAGCGAGATCAAGTACTCGGTTGACGGCTAGGATTCCACCAAAGGCTGAAATCGTGTCCGCTGCGCGTGCGCGGTCAAATGCATCGGCGAGTGTCGCACCTTGCGCGCATCCACAAGGGTTTGCATGCTTGATGATTGCTGCGGTTGGAGCTTCTGGGAATTCCTTAACTAACTCAAGCGCACCATCAAGGTCGTAGAGGTTGTTGAACGAGACTTCCTTACCACTCGCATCGAGGCGCGTTGCACGCCCAATGCATGGTTCGCCGGTCGTGTTACGAACCGTGTAGAAGGCTGCCTTTTGATGAGGATTCTCTCCATAACGTAGGACCTGCTCACGTGTTGCTGTAATACGAAGGGTTGATGGAAGCTCTGCCGGAGCATCATCCGTTGCATAGTGCGTTTCAAGGTACGAAGCAATCATCGCATCGTATGCGGCCGTATGTGCATAGGCTTTGGCTGCTAGTTCCTTACGCAATGCAAGTGAAATGCCACCGAGGTTTGTGAGCTCATCAATAATACGTGCATAGTCGCTCGGGCTTACGACAATCGCTACACCGTGATGGTTCTTTGCAGTGCTCCGAACCATTGCTGGGCCACCAATATCGATGTTTTCAATGGCATCTTCGATTGTGCAGCCTTCTTTGGCAATCGTTGCTGCAAATGGATAGAGGTTTACGACGACAAGATCGATGGGGGAGATGCCATGGGATGCAATTGTCTCCATATGTTCTGGTTTGTCACGATCGGCGAGAATACCGCCGTGCACAAACGGGTGTAATGTCTTGACACGGCCATCAAGCATTTCTGGAAACCCTGTCAGGTCATCGATTGGTCGAACGTCTAAACCGGCATCTGCCAGCATTTTGCAAGTTCCACCGGTGGAAATGAGCTTTACGCCGAGAGTGGAAAGTTGCTGGGCAAACGGTAACAAACCAGCCTTATCGGAAACACTTAGCAAAGCAGAGCGGACGGGGATGAGCTCCATCGGTGAAATCTCCTGGGATGTAATACGTGCCCAGGCGAACGGCCCATCCGTAATAATGCCACATTCCCTCGAGGTAATCCCCGTACGCCAGTTGTGTAGCCGGATATAAAATCTTCACCACATGGTATCAATACCGGGTCCGCCGGCGCAATTCGAAACCCTTGTAACACGGCTGTGTTTCATTAGTATGGTATTGTTTTGATGGTAAGTTTGGAGGACTGCCCCGGGGAGACTGTGTCGAGCGAATCCACAGGCAAACCGCGGGACCACCGCTTACTAACAGCAGCACTTTTGCTGCACACCACTCAGTTCCCGTGAAGCGCACGGGGTCCCCAAAGGATGTTTGCATATGGCAAGACGCCGTACCACCACAGATGCTGATACAGCTGTGGAACCTCAAGATTCCAATCTCACAGAAACCGGAAATCAGTTGGAAACAACACCGGAAGTTGCACCGAAACCACGCAGGACACGTAAAAGCCCTGCAGCTAGCACCACTGCTAGTGCAGTCGCTGACGACGCGTCTACCGATGCACCAGCGGAGCAGCCGACTCCAAAGCCACGGCGGACACGTGCTAAAGCCGTTGATGCGGTTACTGTCGAAAATGTCCAAGCGGATGAAGCCAATCAACCAACCGAAGAGGTAGCTACTCCCGCACGTCAAACGCGTACCCGCCGGCCAGCTAAACAAGCTGTGGAAGCATCCCAAGAGACAGTCGATATTCAACCAGCCAGTATCACGAGTACGGAACCCGATGTACAGGTCGACACGAAAGTCCCGCAGAGGACACGCGGTCGTCGTCGTCAAGTGGAAACGACAGTGGTCGTAGCGGCTCCCGATGTTACAAACACGGATTCTGCTCCACCCAGTAATGAAACTGATGAGAATGGTGAGGTCTCCGCCGAACCGGGTGATACAAATCGTTCTCGGAATCAACGCACACGTCGTGGCCGTGGTCGGCGCGGTCGTGGAACAGATGTGACATCGGAAGCTGGTCAGGAAACAGACGAGACAACCGGTGATTCCGATGAACCAACAACAGGTGATGTATCACAGGATGCTTCTGCACGCTCTGGACGTTCCCGCCGTGGCCGTGGCCGACGCGGACGCACCGTTGAATCGGACGGAACAGAAGCAAATCCAGCAGCTGAGTCAGCCGATGCGTCTGGTAGTGATGTGGACTCCGATGGTGAGGATGGACGTGGCGACCGCCGGCGTGGTCGTGGGCTTCGCCGTACCCGTACGGTAGCAGCTCCGCAGCTTATGCTTGGGGGAGACACCGCGTCAGATGCAACTGAAACAGATGCAGATGAAAATGCGACTCCAGCACGGCGTACTCAGCGATCAGCCAACTTGCCTCCGGCAATTCCACTTTTGGTACCAATTCCAGAAGAGCCTCTGCCTCCTGTATTCGCACCGCTTTCGACAGAGCTACTTGAGCGCTTCTCGGCATCTAACATCACTGTTGTTAACGGCCGACCGGTACTGCATGTAAACGGCGATGCCCGCCCAGCCATCATGTTCTTTGTCAACACCGAAGGGGATTTCGATCGCTCGGTTGCGCAGAGGCAGATTCGCTACGCATACCAGGCCGGTGTCCGAATCTTTACGATGCTTGCGCACTTACCATGGCGCACCGCTGCGGATGAGCGTAACTACACTCACCTTGAGGAAATGCTGCAATTCGTCGCTGAAATCGCACCGGAAGCGATGATTCTTCCACGTTTGATCTTCTCTCCTCCAAGTGGCTGGGTTCGCCGTAACCCGGATGACATGGCGATTGGTGTAGATGGCCCAACGGGTGATGTTTCTCTTGGTTCGCAGGCTTTCTGGGCCGGCGATGCCGAAGATGCACTTCGTGCTGCCATCGAGCGAGTCGCCGCTGGACCACACGCAAGCCGTATCCTTGGCGTTTACCTTGAACATGGGGAATGGATATATGACCGCGTAGCCGGCTATGACCGCTCACCTGTCAATACCAAAGCATTCCGACGCTGGCTACGGTCAGAGTATCGCGGCAATGTCGTCCAGCTCCGCGCAGCTTGGCATGATGGTAATGTCACCTTTGATAATGCGGATGTTCCAAGCTACCCGGCTCCCACAAACTTCCCTGTTGGGGCTAACCAGTTCTTCGGACCACGGGAGCGCCGATGGGTGGACTACCACAAATTCTCATCCGCCATCGCAGCCCAGGTCATCAACCGTCTTGGCCGTGTTGTCAAGGAAACATCGGGCGATAAGCTGACCGTTGCCGTTTCGTATGGTTACACCTTCGAGCTTCCGCGGGGGCATAGTGGACATTTGGCACTCGCCGATGTTCTGGCTGCGCCGTACGTCGACATGCTTACCGGTCCGTTCTCATACACCGGCCGAGAAGCCGGTGGGAGTGCACCGTTCCCAAGCCCTGTTGACAGTATCGCATTGCACGGCAAGCTCTGGATTGCTGAGGATGACACGAAGACATATCTGGCATCCGATGAGTCTCCTGACTCTTACAATGTTCGCCTCGATGACCTGCGTCAAACCCAGACAGTGCATGCACGTAACTTTGGTGCAGCACTTGCCAAGGGTACGGGAATTTCCTGGATGGACCTCTGGGGTGAGGGCTGGTTGGATACGGAAGAGATTTGGGAAGCACTGGCCGCGATGGTGGACTTTGCCTATGTACACCTTGACCGTCAGCTAAAGCGAACTGAGCCAGTTCCGGCACCTGCAGTTGCTGTTTTCGTTGATGAAGCATCCTGTATGAGTGTTCGTGATGAAGACCTGCTGAATGGTCTGGTGGGTGCGCATCGCGATACCTTTGCACGTTCGGGTGTCGATGTCGGTTACTATCTCTTGTCTGATTTGGCATCTGAGAAGTTCTCGCACACCGTCAAGCTTGCAGTTCTGTTGAATGCGTTGACCATACCGGAAGCAACGCGATCAGCGATACGTACAAAGCTGAACAACCACGGTACGACGGTTGTTTGGATGATGGCGCCAGGTTGTATCGATGGCCCTGTCAGCGAGGTCTCTGAGCTCGTTGGCGTGCACCTAAAGCTTCAACCGTATGCAAGCAAGGCAGGCTCGACGTTCTTAAACAACTCAGGGACGCCGCTGCTGGAAGGCATTAACGGGATGTCGTTCGGTGATTCTGTTCGGCGACACCCGCTAATCGCAGTGGATGACTTCCGCTCAAGGACATTGGCGGAGTATCCAAACCACAATCCATCCGTAGCAATCCGCAAGCATCCGCGTCACCAGAGCATGTTTATTGGAGAACCAGTGCTCAGCCTTGGCCTTCTACGTAACCTCTGCCGCCTAGCTGGAATACACCGGTATCAAGCAGATGATGACGTGATGTGGGTGTCTGACAACTGGCTTGCTATCCATTCAGGTCCAGGCGGTGGCATCAAGGTGATGCTTCCAGTCGATTCTGGTCTCTACGACGTTGTCTACGGCGAAGTGATCACCACCCGTGGCTATGGTCGTGGTTTCCCGATTCCCGAGAAGGGGACCCGACTACTGGTCATCGGTGGCCCTGATGTCCAAGCAGAGTACGGCGCGGATGGCGGCGGTGTCGTTGATGGATTTGCAGAGGACATTCTTCCGGTATTCGAACCGTTTGTGTTCGAAGCGGATGATGTTCCTACGCAGGTTGATCCAGCACCAGAGGAAGATTTGTTGGCAAAGGCCATCGCCATGATGCCTGATCACATGATGGAGACCAAGGCGGTGGACATCGAGACTGACCCGAATACCGGTGAGCAGACTCGGCGTCGCCGCCGACGCCGTCGCGGCGAAGGCTACGACCGCGAAGTGGCAGAGCCGTTGGCTGAGAATGCTCCAGCTGCTTCTGGCGAAACCAAGACGCTGCCTCCATTGGATGAGCTTCTACCGGAATCAACAGAAGTAACGGGTGAGCTGCCTCCGGTACCGGATGAGCTGCAACCGTTGGAAGCGATCATTCCAGTAGAGGATGCACCAGCAAAGCGCCGCCGGGCTGCGCCGCGGCGTGCCAAAAAGGTGACAGAGGATGTTGCTTCTCCCGACGGTGAAGCGGCATCAACTGATACGTCTGAAGCTGTGGCTGTGCCACAGGAAACAGCCGTAGAGCCAGAGGCACCAGAGGGCGAGTAGCCTTACGTTTGACAACGAACCGCCCCAGTCAGGAACTGACTGAGGCGGTTCGTTTTTGTATCAATAGTCACCGATGTCCAATGCAGGCGGTCCTGTTTATTCCATCGCAATCAAATCAGTTGGGCAAATGAAACGCTAGTAAGAGCGCGTTAGGAGATAATCTGCGAGTGCGTTAAGTCGGGATGCCTTTTCGCCGTAGGGAGTAAGCGCATCCTTTGCATCCGCGGTCAGCGTTAGTGCCATTTGCTTTGCACCGTCAAGTCCAAAAATCTTTGGGTAGGTTGCTTTGTCTAGACCCAAATCTGATCCGGCAGGCTTACCAAGTGTTGCAGTATCACCTGTTACATCGAGGATGTCATCTACAATTTGGAACGCGAGTCCGATGCAGTGCGCATAACGTACCAAGCGCTCCATGTCATCCGGGCCGGCGCCGGCAAACGTGAGGCCGATTCCCACACTCGCTTCCAGAAGGGCACCTGTTTTACGCACATGAATGTGTTGTAGCTGCTCACCCGTGAGGGGTTTGCCTTCATAGGCGATGTCATCAATCTGGCCGCCTACCATACCAGCCGGGCCACACGCTGTTGCAAGCATCCTGACTGCCGTAATGCGTTGCTCAGCTGTACCTAGGTGTGCCTGACTCAGGACATCAAATGCCATTGCCAGCAAAGCATCCCCCGCAAGGATTGCCGTCGATTCTCCGTACTTTACGTGGACTGTAGGTTGCCCACGGCGGAGGTCATCATTATCGAGCGCAGGCAGGTCATCGTGGATGAGGCTGAAGGTATGAACCATTTCGATTGCAGCTGCTGCATGGTAAATGGCCTCCGACGGAGGTGCAATGAGCGAATAGGCTTCCACACACAGGTATGGTCG
>JAURHZ010000139.1 GCA_030833025.1 Armatimonadota bacterium | reverse complement strand
GATGATGGCTGATGCCCTCACCAAAGCGCTTCATACACCTGCTCACGCCAAACACCGTGCTGTGATGATGGGACACGCATCTTTCTCTGCTCACCGAAGTAGGGGTGCCCGTGGAAGGGAACCTGGCCTGCATGCACAGCAAGCGTATCAAAGCCCAATGTCGATTCATCCAATGCCATTTTCGTACTCCCAAGAATGCTATTTCTTGATAACAGTCTAGAATCCTCAACAACAATATGCAAGTAAGTTGGTAGGAATATACAATTATTTCCATTTCCAATGGCAGTTTTCTATGATTACAGCCTGCTGAAGCAATGCGATAATCCCGATGATTCTCTCCACAGCTGGTCATTTTCAGTCCAAATGGAGTATGGTTATATGGTGTTCAGGGCGACCTTCCGCGCGGCTATCCTTTCAACGGCACTTGTGCTGTGCTCAGCGATGCACGCCTCTGCACGTCCAGCTGAGCCCATTTTTTCAACCGCTGAACGCGAGTCCATTGTTAAGTGGTGGCAATCCGAAAACCGTTACCGGGTTGAGCTCGCCGAAGTGGATGGTCAGAAAGGTCCGTTTGCGGCACGCCTGACCCCGGATGCATCCACGTGGCTCCTCGCCTACACAAAAGCTGTCAGTGGCTCCGTCAAGATAGCTCCAACACAAACGGCGAAGGCATCTAATAGCGGCGACACCAAAGGCTGGGAAGACTGGCTCTCTGCCCGCGTTAAACATGACTGGCAGACGGCCCGCGCCGAAGCCCAGCGCCGAAACACTGCCCTGTTAACGGCCCCCAGCGAAGCGCTTTCTGCGGATGACACAACGCTTTCACCGGCACCAACATCAACGCCATCCCGCAAGGTCCGTAAACCAAGCCGCGCACAAGATGCCCCAATCAACATCCCGCCTCACCCCGGCCCCGCGCCGCAATCCCTCATCGATACGCTCGGTGCACCTCCGGTCATCGCATCCGTTGTCGCTCCAAACCGCCACGTCATCCACTTCGACATCGAAAACCGAACCATCGAAATGCTTGACAATGTCCGCCTGCCCGAGCGCTACGCTTATTACCGCTTTCCGCGTGGCGTGAACTCTGTCGGCGCTCCCACATCTACCATCGTAGATGAAACAGTGCGAGCAAAAGAACTCTTTGCCGAAGCCGGACTCTCTGACACCGCACGTAAAGCATTTACCGCCATCAGCAGGCTCGAAGGCACCTTTGAAGCATCCCAGACCTACGACACCGGCTACGTGTCCATCGGGTTTATTCAGTTCACCACGGGCCCGGATGGCGATGGCTCTCTGATCCGCGCGCTAGTCGATGAAAAGACGGCCTCCCCGGATGCCTTCGTAGAAGACTTTCACCGCTACGGAATCGATGTCACCACAGATGGGAAAATCACAGTCATCGACCCTAAATCCGGTGCAGAGCTGGTTGGC
The DNA here is from genome assembly GCA_030833025.1 of Armatimonadota bacterium. Lineage (GTDB taxonomy): Bacteria > Armatimonadota > Armatimonadia > Armatimonadales > Armatimonadaceae > CAIRTT01. The sequence goes on along the minus strand of JAURHZ010000139.1, from coordinate 4,862 downwards.
ACCGATGCTGTCAAGTGCATGGTGGATGACCCACGCCTGGTGGGTGTTTTCGTACATGCGGGGCGTTACTCAATTAAATGGATGGCAGCGCAGGTTCGTGCTGCATACAAGGTCTATTGGCCGATGGACGGGGAGATTACCCTGCAACTCGGCGGAAATTCGACATCGTGTAAAGTCTCCGACATCGTGCAATCCGAAGCGGGCATCACAACGCTTCTTGACCGCAAAATCAACCGCGGCAACATTCGTGAGTTCCCAGATGTCGTCAATCGCATCGCGAAGTCGCACGGCTGTGAGACGCTAAGCGACATCCAAAAGTACGAAAAGGAAATCGTGGCTGCGATGCGCTACCGGGTCGACTTTCTCAAATCAAATGACTTGGGACAACCGGCTGAACCTCCCGCAGACAACAAAGATCCACGGGTAACGCGCTCACAAGATTCCGGACGGGACACTCGCTCCGCAGGCAGCATCCCAAGCCGCGCCGCAAAGCCACGCTCCAAACGCGGGGGCTAGCGAATCACCTTCACGTAATGGTTCGTGTCGTTTTCCTAATGTAAATCCCACTGGTTGTCTGTGACTGAGCCGTACGTGGATGTAAAGCTGGCCGAGGAAGCATGGCCATCTATGTAAACAGCCAGTGTTCGGCCATGGTAGCGATGCTTGGAAATACCGACATCCCAGTTCCCACACCCCTTGTCGTTGGGGAATAAAGAACATGGAGGCACTGCATTTCCCGCGCGCCAATCAATACTATTTGTTGTTTCTGTCGCAGGCATCCAAACATCCAAGCACAGGTCAAAGTATTCGCTCAGCCAGAAGCTGTGATGCCGGTCGGGAAGCGGCGATGGGGGCACTACACCGCTGACTTTGTCCCAATTGTCTGCCCGCAATATTGAGTAAACGGTCGCCGATGGCTGATTTACACGGGAAAGCGTGCACGAAGTCGCCGTCATAAGTCCATTTGCGACAAAGGATCCCCAGAGTGCTGGCCTTCCTTTATCTGGATCCGATGGGTCCCACCAAATGCTCCCTCGCTGCGTCACTCCCTGCCCAGTACGAATGTAGGCATCGATGGCCGCCTGGTAGCTACTAGTAGCCCAATAGCCAATCGTGGTTGGCTGACCAGTTGTCTCGGTTTCCATCGTCATCGGAAAGGCTTCGTCATAGTCCTGTGCATATAGCAACATCGCCGTGCCAATCTGTTTCAAGTTGGATATTGCCACAGTTTGCCGTGCCTTCATACGGGCCTGCGCAAACACGGGAAACAAGATTGCTGCTAGTATTGCAATAATTGCAATGACGACGAGGAGCTCAATCAGAGTAAATCCGGACGCGGAATGCAGACGAATAGAATGCCGCGAACTTTGATGCAGAGAGTTAACCATGGTAAACACCTCCGGAAGTTTACCATGGTTAAACACGAGGTCTCAACCACGCAAAATTGCTGGGAATCACATCGCCTGACCCAGCAAATATGTAACTTAAGTGTCCAAAGAAACCCTGCTAATATTCGTCTGATACAGCCCTGTGGGTGCAAATCCAGCACGAACATAGATGCGCGCGGCAGCTTCATCCGCCGCCGTTAGGTAGGCGAGACTGATCTCTCGCTCGCGCGCGATGCGAATCAAATGCGCAACAACCTGCGTTGCCACGCCCCGGCAGCGATAGTTCTCAAGCGTGCAAATGCCAGCGAGCTCCGAGCAGCCATTGACAGGAAGCGTTAGCATTCCGGAGCCATCTGGTTCACCATCGATATACGCCAACACCTTTGGCATCCCACGCCAGCGTAGCTGAGCTGCGACCGCAGCATCAACATCCGGCAAAGGCGCATCCGGGTTTTCGAACGCACGCTCACCGATTTGCATCATCGCCTGCATGGCGCTGACCGGAGAATCATCCAGGATTTCGACTGTCTGAACTCCCGGGTTAGGATCAATATGCGTGGATGCATCCGGCTGGCATCCATACACAATGTACTCGCCCTCAACCTGCCAGCCTTGCTGTTTCAGGAGCGGGATCAGCACATCCGATCGCGAATGGACAACCTCAAGGCGTGGCATACGATCTCTGGATGCAAAACAGGCATTCAGCGCGGCTATGTCGTTTACAAGCGTCGCTTCATCTTCAGAAATTTCAGCAGCCGTCAGGCCCATGTTCTCCCAGACACGTGTGTTATCCGGCGCCGTGAACACATGAAAGCAGCCAACCGCATCGTGCTGGACCGCAGCGGCTACCTTACTGGCCAACATTTGCGAGCGGATTTGGTGGAGCATTCCCGTTGCAGTCATCACTTGGTAAGGACACGAACCTTAATCGTCGTCCCATCATTACCACCGACGTGTAACCCAACATTTGCCTTTACAAAGTCCGTCGGGGATGCCTTGTAAATGTTGACAAATTTCTGCGGATTGCGGTCGACCAGTGGGAACCAGCTACTCTGTACCTGAACCGCGATTCGGTGTCCCTTTTGGAAGCGGTGAAGAACATCGGGCATCGAGAATGGCACCCGTGCCTTCTGCCCAGGCACCATTGCGGACGGGTTGCCAAAGCTGTTTCGGTAGCGAGCTCGCATTACATCGCCGCGCACCAACCGGTAATCGCCCGCATCCGCGCCTGGTGCATCGGATGGGTACACATCGATGAGCTTAGCAACGACATCTATATCCGTGCTGTCCACGGTTACAAATGCCTCAACATCCACCGGACCTGCGATGGTCACATCCTCAGTCAAAACATCGGAGACGAATGTCAACACATCCGGGCGGGTGATGGCAAAGCGCTGATCTTCTACCGGGTAGGTCACCGTCCGCGTCTTGATGAGGCCGCCTTCGTGCGGCACAGGATTGGATGGATCACTGACGTAACGCAGCGTAGTTCCTGGCCCCGCTGCTGTCATAGAAACCTTTTTATCCGCCGTCAAATGCCAAACCGCAGGCTTTGCTTCCGCTGGCGGCCACTGCGTAAACATCCGCCACTGGTTTCCCCCCGTCTCGAACATTTTGGCTTCAGCAACCGGGGCCGAGCTCGCTGCGCGCAGGAAGCGATCAAAAAATGGCGCCTCGATTTCATCCTGAAACAGCTTGCTCGTATCGGAACCAAAGGATGCATCCCCCAAACGGGAGCCATCCCGGCCAGCCCACATCCCGTGCGTCCACGGCCCCATTACGATTGCATTGACAATGCCTTTGTTTTGCTTTTCGGTGTACTTGTAGAGATTGAGGGCTCCCCAGCAGTCCTCGGCATCGTACCAACCGCCCACCGTGAGAACCGCACACTTGATGTTCTTCATTTGCTCAGGAAGCGCGCGTGCCTGCCAGAAGTCATCGTAGTCTGGATGGTTGACGAAGTCTTTCCACAGGCCATCGGTCTTGGTGAAGAAGCGGTTTGTGATCATGCTCAGCGTGCCGAGGGCCATGAAGTTTGCGTAGGCATCCTCGTTGCCCGGCAACGTAAACCCAAAGCCGGCTCCACTTTCGGTCGTCTCACCAAAGGTCGCAAAGCGTACGGCATCCATCAGCATCAGAGCACCGTTGTGATGAAAATCATCCCCGATATACCAGTTCGACACAGGCGCTTGCGGCGAAACGGCCTTGAGGGCAGGGTGCGTATTGATGGCGCCGATTCCCGCATAGAAGCCGGGGTAGGAGATGCCCCAGAGACCTACACGTGCATTGTTATCCGGCACATTTTTGATCAGATAGTCCACGGTGTCGTAGGTATCCGTGCTCTCATCGACATCATGGGGGCCCGTCTTGATCTGCAGCTGCGGCCGGATATTGGCAAAATTTCCCTGAGATTCGTTCTGCCCCCGGACATCCTGAAATGCAAAGATATAGCTGCCATCGTGGAGTTTCTTCGAGCCACGAATACTACCGCGGTAGGCATTTGGACCGTATGGCCCGGCGCCATACGGAGTGCGCTCAAGCAGGATTGGGAGCTTGCCGGGCTGTGGCTTACGCGGGATGTAAACCGCGGTATAGAGAGTGCGTCCATCCCGCATCGGGATGTTGTACTCGACCTTACGGTACTGATCCTGCAGCGCTTGGGAGAAAGCTGGGGTCGTGCTTGCGGCAGAAATGACAATGGCACCAGTGAGGGCTAAAAGGTTTGGGATGCGCATGCATCTACTTATCACCGATTAAGCAGTTAACGCACATTTGCGCAATAAATCGGTTAGGCGGATGCCGACTTGGATTGGCGATGGTTACTTGACGCGGTGGATCACCCGGGTGAGCTCAACGAGGCCATTGCACGTCCGCAAGGTTGGCCGTCCAAGATTGCCACCAGGGATACACCGGATGCGATTTTCGCGAGCGGCTCGCAGAGCACGGAGGGGGCCAGTCAGCGGATATGGACGGCCATTTGTATCCGCTCCGACAAGGACAATGTCCGGGTCAAGCAGCATCACCGTCTCCGGAGTCACTTGTGGAAAGGCACCGCTTTTGATGATGTTTTGTCCACCCGCAAGCTTGATGATGTCACCGAGGTAGCCATCCGGTCCTGCCACAAACAATGGCGTCTCGCTGATGACCATCAATACTTTTGGATGCGTTGCCTCTGTTGCTTGGAGGCGCTTGACAGTCGCAAGTGTTTCCCGGATGCGGTGTTGTGCAGTGGCTACGCCGCCCCTCATTCCCGTGAGCGCACCAATCGCATCGATGTGCTTACCAATCGCCGCAAAGCTCGTCGAGAGCATCACGTAAACCGGCACGCCAAGCCGTTTAGAAAGGGTTTCTGCCGCATCCCGAGTGATTGTCCCGCTCTCGACGATCACCAAATCAGGCTTGAGGGCGACCATGCGTTCATAGCTGGGCCTGGTGAAGTCGCCGACACGCGGCAGCCTTTGCACAACGGGTGGA
>JAURHZ010000138.1 GCA_030833025.1 Armatimonadota bacterium | reverse complement strand
CGATGCGCCGTCACGCACTGCCCTCTGCGCCCGGTATCTCGTCGATACATCATTATTTGACATCATTCGTTCTTCCAAACCCACTGATGGTAGTGAGCATCAGCTGACTGGATGCATTAATCAATGGATTCAAGCTGGGCATACTTTAGATATCGTCCCGTTGATTGGTACCGAGAAGCGACACGATGTAGGTAACTTTGATACGTATTACGCTTCAATTCTTGAAATGGCATTGGAAGAATCAGCAGACCGAGCGCAGCTGGCACGGATTCTAAAGGAGTACTTGCAGTGAAAGGCATTATTATCGCTGGCGGAGCCGGAACCAGACTTCGCCCACTCACATATACGCGCCCAAAGCCGCTGATTCCCGTAGTAAACCGGCCGTTCCTCGAGTATCAAGTAGCGTGGCTTAAAAAATACGGTATTGATGAAGTTATCTTCTGTACAAACTATATGTCAGATGCGATTGCGGCCCATTTCGGCGATGGCAGCAACTTTGGTGTGCGTATGCAATATGCTATCGAAACGACTCCACTCGGTACAGCAGGCGCAATCAAGAATGCGCAGTTGCTTGCCGGTAACGACACCTTTGTGGTGCTGAACGGAGATGTACTGACAGATTTCGATTTGGATTCGATTGTGTCCTTCCACCGGTCGATGGGGTCTATATCGACGTTGACATTGAAGGAAGTGCCTAGCCCGAGCCCATATGGAGTGATTGATACTGACCATACAGGTAAAGTTCTAGAGTTCCGTGAACCAACAGAGTCGATAAAGAAAGCCCTCGCGAGTGCGACACACCTCGAGACAACAGGGGTGGACTATATCAATGCAGGTATCTATATCATGGAACCAGAGGCGTTAGAGCATATCCCAACGGGTCGTGCAGTCTCTGTTGAGCGAGAAACATATCCACTACTCCTGCAACAAGGCGCTCCAGTGTACGCGACCGCTAGGGAGGGTTTTTGGCTTGACATCGGTCGCCCAGCACAGTACCGGCAGGCCACAAATGCTATCCTGACACGAGAAATCGCAGTTGATCCGCCTGGCGCATGGGATGTCGCCGGCTATTGGAGCGAAGCAGGAGCTGAAGTAAACCCAACGGCACACATCGCTCCTACGGTTCATATTGGTAAAAATGCTCGCGTGCACAGCGGCGCATCTGTGACTGGTAACTCTGTAATAGGTAGAAACTGTCGAATTGGTACGAGTACCACCCTAACAGATGTCATTCTTGAGGCCAATGTGCTTGTCGGGGATGGATGTCACCTAGAAGGCGTCATTCTTGATGATGGTTGTCACGTTGAGGATGACGTGATTATCAATATTCCATCGGTTTATGCTGCTGGAACTGTTCTACGTAAGGGGACCCGTATTGTCAGCTCAGCGGACTAATAAAGTAATTCCAATGGCAAATCTTGCCGCACAGCACGCGAGTCTTCAAAGTGAAATTGAATCGAATGTGTTGAACGTTTTGCGGTCGGGTGGATATATCTTGGGTGACATCGTGTCATCGTTTGAAGCATCTATTGCCGAACTGTCAGGCTGTGCCCATGCAGTTGGTGTGGGCAATGGAACGGATGCATTATTGCTGGCATTGATGGCTGCAGGTGTAGGACCAGGCGACGAGGTAATTACATGCCCGTTCACCTTTGTTGCCACCGTTGAGACAGTCGTACTTCTCGGTGCGAAGCCCGTCTTTGTAGACATTGACCCTATTTCCTACACTATGGACCCGCAGCTCCTAGAACCTGCCATTACGGAAAAAACAAAAGTCATTCTTCCGATTCATCTCTTTGGTCAGATCTCCAATATGGTTGATATAAATCGTATTGCAACCAAGTACTCACTTGTAACCATCGGTGATGCCGCACAAGCTATTGCAGCAACGCAAAATGGAAATAAGCTCGGCACAACCGCGGACATCTCCACACTCAGTTTCTACCCAACTAAAAATTTGGGTGCGGCTGGAGATGGCGGGATGGTTATCACAAACATTGATTCATACGCTGAGAAAATCAAGCTATTACGCTTCCATGGATCTAAGGGTACGTATGATTATCGTGAAGTTGGCGTTTGTAGCCGACTGGATGCCATTCAAGCAGCCGTACTATCAGCAAAAGTGAAAATGCTTCCGACCTGGACGGAAAAGCGTCGATCAAATGCCGAATCCTACCTAGCAGAATTGTCCGACATCGATACCATCAGACTTCCAGCGACACTGCCAGGCAACTATCATACATACCATCAGTTCACGATTTCGGTCATGAATGGTCAGCGAGATGCTCTAAAGGATCATCTCATGCAGCATGGAATTATGTCTGGGATTTTCTACCCAGTTGCACTCCATTTGGCCCCAGCATATGCCGATATTGTTTCTGGACGTGAGGGTCAGTTTCCTTATTCGGAAGCGGCTTGTGCTGAAGTCTTATCGATACCAGTACATCCCGATTTGCACGCAGGAGACTGTTCAATCGTGGCTGACAAGATCCGCGAATTCTGGAGTTAACGTATGAAGGCAATGGTACTGGGCGCAGGCCTTGGTAGTCGCTTAGATCCACTAACACGATCGGTCCCAAAACCGATGGTACCCGTTGTGGGAAAACCTGTGCTTGGACATATCTTGGACCACCTTAGGCAAATCGGCGTTCGGGATGTCATTGTTAACGCACAGTATTTACATGATGTTCTGGCAGCAAAGATTGGTGATGGCTCTGCATATGGAGTCAATGTAACGCTAGCCATTGAAAACGAGCTTTGCGGGGATGCAGGCGGTCTCAAGCGAGTTCAGTCATTCTTTGATGATGGGTCAGGCGAGCCATTCTTGGTAATTGGTGGAGATGACCTTACCGATATCGATTTGGAAGCGCTTGTTCAGTTCCATATCGACAGGAATGCTGTTGCGACGATGCCAGTCAAGCGCGTATCTGACACAAGCCAATTTGGCATTGCCGTTGTTGGTGACGATGGTTTGGTTCAGCGGTTTCAGGAAAAGCCAAAGCCCGAAGAAGCATTTAGCAACTTGGCAAATACCGGAATGTATGTCTTCAGTCCTGAAGTCTTCAACCACATTCCTCAAGGGCAGTTCTACGGCGTAGGTAACAATGTTCTCCCTGACTTACTTTCTAAGGGATTACGTGTTGCAGCTATGGAAACAACCCGTTACTGGATGGATGTTGGTAATGTTGCTGTGTATCGACAAGCCCAACGTGACGTTATTGATGGTCTAGTTCATGCTGAGCTACCAACAGGTGCTACCCGTAGCGGTGATTGCATCGTTTGTGATGGTGCAGTCGTGTTAGGCACGATTGAAGACCATACAGTAGTTGGACAACGCGCAATTGTTGAGGCTGGTACGACGGTTCGCAACTCAATTTTGTGGGATGGTGCGATTGTAAAGAGTGGAACGACCTTAGAAAACTGTATTGTTGGCGAAGGTGTTACCGTTTCAAGCACTCACACAATCTTTGGAGGCATCATCGTCGAAGGGAATCGACCGACTAGATAAACTTTTCTCCTTGACAGGCTATGCTAAGTCCATGTTATTGTCGCAGTGGGGGACAATAACATGGACGAGGACTTCATTTGCCCAATGGTGTGGAAATGGTCTGACATCTTCGACAAGCTGGTGGAAGAGTGGAACGCTCACCCTGATAAGGATGATATTCCCGAGCCACCGCATATGCTCGCACCAAATGCGACTGATAACGCTCGCCGGCAGCGTTGGATTGATACTGTTGAATGGGCTGAAAAGCACTCTATGCACATACCGGAATTAGATGAGCATGAAAAGCACTACAGAATCTAACTAAGTGCTGTGCCTCGACATGGCATACCCCGTCGGGGCACACTACAATACATCAGTTTCCGCCCGTAGCTCAGTGGATTAGAGCGTTGGCCTCCGAAGCCAAAGGTCACAGGTTCGAATCCTGTCGGGCGGATTTACTGTGTCCCCAACAGCTGTCGCGCACTTTCTAGAGAAATCTGATCGGCTTTACCGTAAAGCATACGCGCCATCTCACTGACACGCGTTTCTCCTCGAACATCGGTAATTGTCACACTCGTTTGACCATTGTGGACGACTTTCTCGATTACAAACTGTTGTGTTGCAGCTGCAGCGACAACGGGAAGGTGCGAAATGCATAAAACCTGTCCATAACGTGACAAGTCTCCTAGAGTGGCTGCAACCGAATGTGCAGTTTTCCCACCAATACCTGCATCAATTTCATCGAACACATAGACCGGTGTTTCATCTACAGATGCCAGCTCTGCCGTTAACGCTAAGAGTACACGAGACATTTCTCCACCAGATGCAATGCGACCTAATGGCTTAGCGGGCTGACCAGGGTTCGGCGCAAAAAGAAACTGGACCATCTCATTTCCAGTTTGCGACGCATCACACTCAGTTATCGATAGGTCAAACGAAGCATGCGGCATCGCCAGCCGATGTAAGTATCCTTCGATACGGCTACAGAACGCGGGGCGTGACGCTATACGGGCTTCGGTAAGGGCCTTTGCAGCTGAACTATATGCAAGCCACGCATCTTCTACGGCTTGTTCCAGCTCGGACTGAGATTCTGAGATGGATGACAGCTCACTAAGGCGAATCTCAGACCGTTCCTTGAATGCGAAGACATCTTCGATCTGTGGACCGTATTTTCGAAGTAAGTCCCTGATTAGTTGACGACGATTATCTAAGGTCAGTACTAGCTGTTCATCAACATCAATCGAAGAAGAATATCGAGTTAGATCACTCGCCAGATCCTCAATCGTCGCAACGACACCATTGATTGCTTCTGGAAGGTGGGTGAGGCTAGCGTCCAGTGATGCTAAACGTTCGGCATCTCTGATCGATGTATAGAGTTGAGACTTAGCAAGCTCGGCGATTACACTTCCAGCATGAGTACGGCGCTTTTCGGCATTGGATGCGAGTTGAAGCTGCTCTTCAATTGATAGATCCTCTCCCGGTTCAAGAGAAGCATCTTCGATTTCCTGAACTTGATATGCTAGCAAGTCCATTTCACGTGCACGCTCACGTGCTCCGTTTACAACGCTCTGTAGTTCCGTTTCACATCGCTGCCATTGTGTAAACGTTTCTTGTACGGCCTTACGAGCACTACGGAGGTCTGGGGATGAGTTATCAAACCACTGCATCTGACGAGCAGGCTCAAGCAATCGCTGCTGATCATGCTGACCAGAGTTCACAACGAGTGCAGTGGTCAGGTGCTTCAGATTCGAGACTGTGACCAATACTCCATTAGCCCGAGCCGTATTTTTCCCAGCCGATGTCAGTTCACGATCAACAATGAGTTCACCTTCATCGAGCGGAATCCCAAGACTTTCTGCAACCACAGAAACTGCATCCGGGATTTGGCTTAGATCAAATCTCGCCTGTACGCGTGCAGCCGATGCACCATGTCTCACAACATCGGAACTGGTACGCTCACCGAGGGCTAGTCCAAGTGCATCTAGCAAAATCGACTTCCCAGCACCGGTCTCACCTGTCATCACGGTAAAGCCGCCTTCAAACTCAAGATTTGCGTGCTCTACCAATGCGAAGTTGCGAATATCCAATTCCAGTAACATATTGTCCCTCTAGGCGGGTGTTCCCATTTGTACTTAACGAATAAATCTCTGCAAAGATAACAGTTACACAACTGGAATTCGAATAGAATATCGACCGTATGCAACCATCCGCTGAGTACAACCTCCGTCGACCAAATGAGCTGGGCCGAATACCAGTCATAATGTACCACTCAGTCGATGACTCACGATCATTCGACAGTCGTGGTTTAAATGTGTCACAGGCTACCTTTCGCCATCATTTGAAGCTACTCTTGCAATACGGCATGTATCCCATCAATCTGAGAGACCTTCGGTCTCATGCAGCGCTGTCACAAGTACCAAAAGGTTTGGTTCCCGTTGTCCTGACATTTGATGATGGTCGTAGGTCACAGTTTGTGATGAGCCCCGGGGGGACTCCAACGGACCGATGTGCAGTTGGTATTTTTGAGCAATTCATACGAGATAACGCCCCGGGGTGGAAGCGTCGGGCATCATTTTATGTGATGCCGAAAAGTATGCACAATCCTGAACCGTTTCAACAAGCGGGTAAGGCGACTGCAAAGTTGGGCTACTTGGTCGATGCAGGTTATGAAGTCGGTAACCATACCTGGTCTCACAGATCTCTTCGTAAACTGACAGATAGTCAAGTTGCGGCTGAGCTCATACGATGCTTCTATGGCATCAGGTCGCTTTGTCCGAAGGCTACGATGGATACATTGTGTATTCCGTTTGGCG
>JAURHZ010000137.1 GCA_030833025.1 Armatimonadota bacterium | reverse complement strand
GCTCCCGGATTTCATTTGGTTTTGATGATGGTGATCAACCAGGCTTTACCTTTCCTGCAAAGCTGTTTACAGAAATGCTTGGTGCTTTTGCTGAAAGCGATGTCGTCCTTGACAGACCAGACGTTAAGGCAAAAACATCTGTTCGCTGTGGTCGCTCCAACTACGAACTCCTTGGTCTCTCACCAGATGAGTTTCCAGCACCACCAGAAGTCGATCATATTGCATCGTTCACCATCGCCGGAGGACTCCTTAAATCACTAATTAAGGAAGTCAACTTTGCAGTTTCCACCGATGAAACCCGCGTCATTCTGACGGGTGTCCTCCTCAAATTTGATGGGACAGCCATCAAGCTTGTTGCAACAGATACGCACCGCCTTGCAGTCACCGAAGGTGAAGTGGCGAGCGGCGATGGTGCAGGAAATGCAGTCGTGCCAGCACGCGCGATGAATGAGGTTCTTCGCCTTGCCGGTGACGATGATGCCGTTCAAGTTGTCCTTGCAAATGGACAGGCACGCTTTGAATTCCGTAAGCGTGCAGATGACAAAGACACCGATGCGGCAACGGTTGCTGGTTTGGATGGCCGCTTCAGGGTTGACACGACGACGATGATCACCCAGCTGATTGATGGTCAGTTCCCGAATTACGAGCGCGTTATTCCACAAAACTACGACCGAAAACTTACCATTGACCGAAGCGACTTCATCGCCAGCGTCAAGCGTGTTGCCATCGTTGCCAAGGAAAACGCTCAACGTGTCGTTCTGGAAACCCAAGGTGATCAGCTGGCACTGACAGCAGAAAGCGGCACGATTGGGAGCGGTCGAGATGAAATCGAAGTTGCTCGCGAAGGTGCAGATATTGCCATTGCGTTTAATGCCAAGTACTTGGCGGATGCACTCAATGCAATCGATGCTGAAGGTGTCGCACTGGAAATGACTGAACCGTTACGACCTGGCGTCATTCGGCCCGTTGGTGGGAACCGACCAGCTTATCTATGCGTTTTGATGCCAATGCAGGTAATCTGATACATAGTAATAATTTGTGTGCATTACTAAGTAACTGGTTTGGTAAGGGCATCTCCAGTAGATGCCCTTGGCGTGTGTAAGGTGGATATTATGCGTGTAGAGCGTTCGCTTCTTTTCCTGATGTTGTGCGGTGGCATCGCTGGGTGTTCTGCACCTGCAAAGCAAACGGATGCCAGCAACGTGGCACGTGTAAGTGTCCCCGTCCAGGTTGAAAATGCCAAGTCTGGGACTTTTACAGACGCTGTTTCGGTAAGCGGTTCTGTAAAGGCGCTCAATGTGTACGAGGTTGCACCACGTATTGGTGGCCGCCTCGCATCAGTTAATGTCACTGAAGGTCAGATGCTTACCGCAGGCCAAGTGGTCGCCACGATTGAAACCAAAGATTTCGAGATTGCACTCGCAGGTGCGACTGCACTACAAAGGAGTGCCGCTGCAGCCATTTTGCAGTCTGAAGCAAATGTAAACGTTGCCAAACTACGCCTCAATCAGGCAAAGCGCTCACTTGAGTCGCAAGTGACGACGGGCGATGTCGGTGTTCGTGACGCTGAGGATGCCCTTTCTATTGCAAAGGAACAGCTAGAGGTTGCCCGGCGGCCACAGCGTACGCAAGAAATAATCGCAGCCGAAAGTAGTGTTGCACAAGCTGAAGCAAATTTAGTCAAGGCCTCCGCGGACCGAAAACGTTACGAAAGCCTTGTTCGTGAAGGCGCTGCATCCCAGTCCCAATTAGATCAAGCCGTAAATGGTGAGGCAGTTGCGACAGCAACACTACGCTCCGCGACCGCACAGCTGGATCTAGTACGGACCGGGGGCCGTGCCGAGTCAATTAAGCAAGCAGAACTCGTTGTTCGTCGGGCTGAACAAGCAGTACGTCTAGCGAAGACAAGCTCCATTACATCCAACATCAAGGAAGATGATGTCGCTGCCGCGAAAGCCGCACTTTCTCAAGCAACGGCAGCACTCTCACAAGCAAAAGCATCGGCTGCAAATGCCGCAGCATCTGTCGCACAGGCACGACAATCGCTTGCTGAGTGCACAGTACGAGCCACGATGTCCGGACGGGTATCAAAGCGGATCGCTGAACCGGGACAGTCAATCTCGGTTGGAAATCCAATTGTGCAAGTGGTTCCTGAAGGAACGCTTGTGTTTGAAGCAAGTGTTCCGGAAAGCGATGTCAGCAAAGTACGCTTAGGAACACAAGCAATCCTTGAAGTAAGCGGTGTCAGTAGATCTTTGCCGGCAACCGTCGTAAACATTTCGTCGGTCGCAGAACAGAACTCAAGAAACTATCGAGTACGGCTTAGCATCGCAGGCAACATCAACGATGTACGGTCCGGTATGTACGCAACAGCAAATATTCAAATCCGAAAGCTTACTGCTACGGGAATCCAGAAATCTGCATTGGTAACAAAGACCGATGGCTCCACCTACGTCTACGTTGTCGAAAACGAAACAGCAAAGCTCAAAGTCGTAAAAGTCCTCTACCAGAATGCAGAGACATGCGCCGTATCGGGTATCGAACCCGACGAAGTCGTTGTCATTAATGGAACTGGCAACCTCTCCGATGGTTCTGCTGTCCGTATCCCGAAGGGCCAATAATCAATGTCCCTGACACAGCTCAGTATCAAGCGCCCAATCGCCATTTTGATGCTCTTTGCGGTCCTGACTATCCTAGGACTTCAAGGACTGTTCAAAATGCCTGCGGAACAAGACCCACGCATCGACTTTCCATTCATATCGGTAAGCACGGTCTATCCAGGCGCAGGTCCCGGTGAAATCGAAACCCTCATCTCAAAGCCTATTGAGGATGCTGTATTTAGCGTCAACGGAATTAAGAATGTAACCAGCGTCTCGCAACAAGGCATTTCGATTGTTGCGATTGAGTTTCAGCTTGGAGTAGATGTCGATACAGCCGCCGCAGATGTACGGTCAAAGGTTGATTCGGTTCGGCGTGCGCTCCCTCAGGCTGCAGATGTCCCCCTGATTGGTAAATTCGATACAGGGTCTGCCCCCATTATGTTCCTTGCAGTCCGGTCAAAGTCAGGGCGCGACTCGCGTGAGATCCGAGACCTCTGCGACAGAACAATCAAGGATCGGCTTAGCCAAGTTGCAGGCGTCGCGGCAGTCAACGTAATCGGTGGTGATAAACGGGAAATCGGTATTCAACTCAATCGTGGCAAGCTCGATTCGTTGGGTCTCACCGTATCCGATGTGGTTAGTGCAATACGCGCACAAAACCTTAACCTCCCAGCAGGTCGCGTTACTGAATCGGTACGTGATTATGCAGTGCGTGTAGTCGGCGAATTCAAAGATGCAGCTGAACTTGCAGACCTTGAATTTACAGCGCAGCTCCCAAGTGGACCAAAGTCGATTCGACTAAAGGATATTGCAATTGTACGTGATGCGGCACGTGAGCGTACAGAAAGTGCGGCGCTTGCAAAGCGTGACCCAAGTGGAAACGTTGCCGATTCGACCGATACCGTTACACTCTCGGTACAGAAAATCAGCGGCGGAAACACAGTCGACATCGCACGCGGTATAGAAAAGCAACTCGCAGATGCAAAGGTGATCTTGCCTGCTGACATCGAGATCACGACAACCAGCAATCAGGCCAAGGAAGTTGAAGAAAATCTTCTGGATGTCCAGCACACATTGTTGATTGGTGCAGTGCTCGCGGTTTTGATCGTTTATCTGTTCCTCCATAATCTCCGCGGAACAATGATTGTAGCGATTGCTATTCCAACATCGATTGTCTCCACATTCCTTGTGATGCAGGCATTAGGTTTCACCCTAAACTCGATGACCCTGCTAGGCCTTTCCCTTGCGGTTGGAATTCTCGTGGATGACTCCATCGTTGTCCTTGAAAACATTTACAAGTTCTTGGCACTCGGTTATCCTCCGGATGAAGCTGCATTGAAAGGTCGTGGTGAGATTGGACTTGCTGCACTTACGATCACCCTCGTGGATGTCGTGGTGTTTGTCCCTGTTGCCTTCATGGGAGGCATCGTTGGTCAGTTCTTTAGAAGTTTTGGCGTGACTGTAGCCGTAGCGACATTGTTTTCACTGCTGGTCTCGTTTACGCTTGCACCGATGCTAGCGAGCAAGTGGTACCAGCAGGGATTCAGCGATGCACCTGCGGGCAAGTTCGCACATGCATTTGATGCGTTCTTCCACAGCCTAAGTGCAAAGTACCGTAGCACCCTCCGATGGGCGTTGCTGCATCGCGGAACGGTCATCTTCATTGGGAACATGGCCTTGGTCAATATCATTCTTTGGATGATTAGTGCTGGGGCAGGGGCCGGGGCACTAGGAACTGCTCTTCCACTGGTTGGCTTACAGATCGCGGGTGGAATCATCGTCTTCGTTGTGAACAGATTCAGAGGAACGAAGTCTCTTGAGCCACTGATTGTTGGAAGTCTTGGCGCAGCGGTTACCTTTATGGTTTGCAGCATTTCAGGTGCTGTAGGCACTCCTCTTGGATTCCGATTTGCTCCAGGTATTGACCAAAGTCAGGTTTCACTGAGTGTGGAATTGCCCGCGGGCTCCAGCCTTGCCAGAACAAATGAAGCACTTCATAAAATCGAGCTCGCCGTTCGTGACATCCCTGAAATCGATTTCATTGAACTGACTGCTGGAAGCACATCAACGGGCGGATTTGAAAGTCAAACAAGCTCCGGCTCAAATTTTGGACAAGTAAGACTGCTCCTTAGCGACCCAATCGGTAACCTCGACCGACTCCAGTTCTGGAAAGATTCATCAAAGCTGCGCAGAAAGTCTGACGTCGAAGTTGCAGAGCTAGTGCGGGCACGGACAAATGACATTGTTGGCGCAGATGTCAAAACAACTGAGGTTTCGGGCTTCGGAGGAACCGCTGCGCCGGTTCAGATCATCATCACAGGCCCCGACCTCAGTGAGCTCCTTGAACGTGCAAGCGCTGTAAAGGATGTGCTCTTAAAGACAGATGGAATTCTGACCCCAGATGTTTCCTATAAGCCAAGTAAGCCTGAAGTCAGGATTGTACTTGACAGGCGGCGTGCTGCAGACTACGGAATGACGGTGCAACAGGTGGCTGGTGTTTTACGGGATGCCATAGAAGGCAATATCGAATCAAAACTTCGCCTTGATGGTGAGCAATTCGATATCCGTATTCAGTACCAGAACTTGGATCGCTCGTCCGTTTCGGATGTTGGTAATGTGATTGTTGGTTACCGTAACGGACAGTCAGTCCGTGTACGGGATATTTCCCGCATTTATGAAGATCGTGGCCCTACAAAGATTGACCGGCGTAACAGACTTCGCCAGGTGACGGTATCGGCATATCTTGCCCCGGGCAAGGTCATCGGAAATATGCAACAGGCAATCGATCCTCAGCTGGCAAAGCTGAACTTTGGGCGTGCAACCTATTCATGGGGTGGTGAAGCGAACACAATGGCTGAGGAAGGAGTCTTCATGGTCTCTGCCCTCCTGTTGGCAATCGGCCTCGTTTACATCCTGATGGCGGCCTTGTTCGATAACCTCCTTTATCCACTTGTCATCATGCTCTCGATTCCGCAGGCGCTGGTCGGAGGCTTACTCGGGCTTCTTATTACCGGAAAACCACTCTCGATCATCGCGATGATTGGTGTCATCATGTTGATGGGGCTTGTAACCAAGAACGCAATTCTCTTGGTTGACTTTACGAACAACTTGCGACGTCAAGGGATGGACAGATTCGAGGCACTTCTCGAAAGTGGGCCGGCCCGACTTCGCCCAATTCTTATGACATCCCTAGCGCAGATACTCGGTGCATGGCCAGTGGCTGCCGCATTGGGTCGTGGCTCGGAGTTCAGACAGCCCCTTGGCATCGTGGTCATGGGAGGCCTAATCCTCTCTGGCCTACTGACGCTGCTCGTTATTCCATGTACGTACCTGCTGTTCGATGACATCAGCCAGCTGTTCTCGCGAAAGCGCAACCAGTCCTAGTGGAAGGATTCCTCGCGCTCCTGTCGGGCATTCTGTTTAGCATTGTCATTTGGGCAATTGCAAAGGATAGGATTGATACCGTACGGGAGCGTGATGCAGAGACGAAGAGGCGGCTGACTATTGTTTCGTTGCGGCGACAGTACATTGAAGCTTCGGATGATGTTCCAGATGCTTGGGATCGTTTTGGCGATGCTCTACGTGCAGCAGACCAACCTGATGAAGCTATCAAAGCGTGGCAGAAGGCAGAAGAAACTGCAAAGTCCCGTGGGATGTTCGTTTCAACGGACACCGGTCGCAAGATTCGGCTAGCACAGCTGGATA
>JAURHZ010000136.1 GCA_030833025.1 Armatimonadota bacterium | reverse complement strand
CAGTTATTGGATGGGTGTTGACTCGCGCCTACGGAATTTCGTTCATTAGTGGACTCGAAATTCCAGAGTCTCCACAACCCGCCGACACGGTGTGTGCGGCGCTTGGCCTTATTGCGGTGGCTGCTAGTGCTTGGGCGCTGAGGCTCTGGATCTGCACGTTGTAGTGGGGGGCTGGCATCAGTACGGTCGGGTAAATCGACCCCGCCTGGCATATGCCCCGGTTGGCGTCGTTCCAACCGCAGTAACAAGCGTGTCGAGATTTTTTAAGGTGGCATTTCCCTCCAGTAGTCCCGGAGGGAAACAATGCTCTTACCCTTACTTCGCTGGCAGGTACTTGCCAAACCAGGTTAGGAATAGTCCCAGTTCCGATTCCATCCCTGGCCAGCCATGTCCCTTGCCAGGGCGAACTTCCAGCTGTGCCGTGCGTCCAGCCGCCTTCAATGCTGTTACATAGCGCTCAGATTGTTGAATCGGAACAAGCAAATCTGAAGTTCCATGGACAATCAGGGTTGGAGGAACATCTTTTAGATTTCCCATAATCGGCGAAATCTTTGCAGCAATCTTCTCACGCTCTGCCGCTGGTGTGGATTCTGTTACGCCAAAGGCAGGCCAATACGACTT
Source organism: Armatimonadota bacterium (assembly GCA_030833025.1). Taxonomy (GTDB): domain Bacteria; phylum Armatimonadota; class Armatimonadia; order Armatimonadales; family Armatimonadaceae; genus CAIRTT01. The sequence continues at coordinate 5,691 of JAURHZ010000136.1, read as the reverse complement.
CAGCATCGGGATGTCAATCGCTTTCGCGCCCTCCTTCCCGTAGTTCATCAGGTCTGTCGGGGGGTAGAAACATGCCACCGCTTGAACCTTGCTGCTCTCACGGTCAATCGGGTCTGCCGCTTTTGGGTCGCCCTGCGTGCCGAAACCGCCCATCATGATGGACAAGTGCCCACCAGCTGAGCCTCCGGAGATACCGATGCGGTTTGGGTCGATGTTGAAGCGCTTTGCATTGAAACGAACAAAGCGGACAGCGCGATGCATGTCCTCGACGATTTCATCCACCTTATAGCGAGGGGCTGCCCCATGTACAACCTGAATAAAGGTGTAGCCGGCATCCGTGAATGGCTTTGCATACCCCGGGTTTATTGCTTCATGACTTGACACCCAGCCACCGGAAACCATCCAGAGGACCGCGGCACCATTGGGCTTCGCTGGACGAAACACATCCATTGTCAACGCAACGCCCTGTTTGCGCCGGTAGATGATGTCAGATTCGCGTGTGCCTGACTGGTTTGCCGTCCTGGCAAACGCAATCATCGGTGCACTCATCACCAAACCCAGCCCCGCCAGCAAAATAGCTCTTCGTGTCATAGAGACCTCTCACTCCACCGTTTTCAAGCGAACCCTATCCTGAATTAGTGCCGATGGGCAAGGGTTTTACGTCACTTTCCTTGCACCCGGGTACTGCACATGATATTCCTACATGTCCGTTGAGGACGGTGGATTGTTTTGGAGAGATGGCTGAGTGGACGAAAGCGGCCGCCTGCTAAGTGGTTGTAGGTGTCAAAACTTACCCAGGGTTCGAATCCCTGTCTCTCCGTTTCGATTCCCGTGCTCAACGGATGTTTACATTTGCGTTCATCCCGGGTGGTGTGGACCTTAAACGATGCAATCTCCAACGGACCAATATCTGGCGCAGCGCCGGGCAAGCGGATGGACACAGGGAAGCTACGTGTCGTCATCCCGTGGTTTTAGAATTCCCCCGGATGTCCCATTTGAGCTTGATGGCCGCCTGACGGGCATTTTGGCTGGGGATGACGATGATGCTATCCTTATTCTGTCGTTGCCAGATAACTCCACGGTACGCTTGACGATTAGCGTCCAGCCTGTGTGGCTACATTCTGGGAGTACCGTTCGCGTGCTTGCTACCGTCAGCAAAGCCGATGCCGAAGGGGTTTTGTCTGGCATTCCCCCGATGACCGTTATCGCTGTGGCAAGCGCTGCCGATATTGCCCTACGTGAAGCTCGCTGGTTTGAGGAACGCCTTAGAGCCGAAGCACGTTGGATGGAAGCGGAACGTCGTGTGATCCCCGCACCGATTGGTAAAAAAACATCACAGTCCAAAACATCTATCATCCCAACGCCTAAACCTGGAACCGTTGGGTCGATTGCACGTCTGCGGGCAGCCCTTTCACCGAAGAGCCAGTCTGTGTTTGCGAGTTATAAGGGTTACATCAAGCGACACAATAAACGCCTGTCTGATACGCAAGCGGATCAGATCACCTATGGGATTCTGCGCTTTTCGGAAGAATATGACCTTGACCCGCGCCTCGCGGTGGCGACTGTGGTTGCTGAAAGTGACTTTCGCATCACCGAGACAAGCCACAAGGGTGCGATGGGCTTGATTCAACTGATGCCCGATGAAGTCAAGCGACTAAAGCTGTCTAATCCCTATGATCCGGTGCAGAATCTGGCTGGAGGCATTTACCTCATCAAGGAACGCCTCAACAAATACAGCAAGTCAAATGACTTTGATAAGGCAAGTGACAATCACTTGGCGCTTGCTCTAGCGAGCTATAACGCTGGCATGGGAGCCGTGCGTCGCTGGGGAGGCATCCCGCCGTACAGAGAAACCCAAGGCTACGTTCGGAAGATTATGAAACTCTATCGGGAGCTATGCAGTGGGGATAGCCGGTGAGCAACCTGTAGACTGATTGTCGTGATGGTGGATTTCCCTGTCAACAAAACGCTCTATAAGGATGCCAGCGATGTCGCTCTTTACCCCACAAAAGTCTGATCGGTTTACATTTGGTCTCTGGACGTTGCAGAACAACGGACGTGACCCTTTTGGTGAGCCAACCCGCCCTGGGTACGACCCGCTGACGATGCTCGACAAGCTGTCGGACCTTGGTGTCTACGGTGTCAACTTGCACGACCATGACCTCCTCGGCTTTGGCAAATCGATTGCTGAACAAGACAGCATCATCGCTGCCTTCAAGCAACGTCTGCACGACACCGGGTTGTGCGTCCCGATGGCGACGACAAACCTGTTTACGCATCCGATTTTCCGTGATGGCGCATTTACATCCAATGACCCTAAGGTGCGTGCTTTTGCGCTTCAGAAAACGATGCGCTCAATGGATGTTGGTCATGAGCTTGGAGCAAAGGTCTACGTCTTCTGGGCGGCCGTGAAGGCGCTGAAGTAGATGCGGGCAAGGATGCTGTTGTGGCATCGAAGCGGATGCGAGAAGCCATGGACTTCCTGTGTGAGTATTCAATTGCGCAGGGCTACGACTACAAGTTTGCACTCGAAGCCAAGCCAAACGAACCACGTGGAGACATTTATATGCCTACCACCGGAGCGATGCTGGGCTTTATTGCGACTCTAAAGCATGAAGCAATGGTTGGCGTCAACCCTGAAGTCGCACACGAGACCATCGCTGGACTCAACTTCTACCATGCGGTTGCACAGGCGCTCGAAGCAGGAAAGCTCTTCCACATCGACCTCAATGGACAGAAGCCAGGCCGCTTCGACCAAGACCTCCGCTTCGGACAGGAAGATGCAAAGAATGCGTTCTTCTTGGTACGGATGCTTGAGAACTATGGCTACAAGGGCTCTCTCCACTTTGATGCGCATCCACTGCGTACCGCATCCGATGACGCTGATATCCTCGGGTTTGCTAAGGGATGTATGCGCTCCTACCTCATACTGAAGGAAAAGGCGCGTATCTTCGATGCCGACCCGGTTGTTCAGGAGCTGCTTGCTCAGCTGAATCCTACATGTACTGAATCCGAGGCACTGCTTGGCGAATATACGCCGGAGCGTGCAGCTGCGATCCAGTCAAAGCAGTTCGATGTCGATGGCATCACAGCACAGGCACTTCCATACGAACAGTTGGATCAGCGCCTCTTTGATATACTGATGGGCGTTCAGGACTAGGAGTATCTTACGATGATGACCCTCTTGGTTGCCGCATTGGCATCTTCTACCGTTTCTCAGCCAGTAATGGTTGCAGACCAAGTTTCCGTTCAGCGACCGTTGCGTGTTCTGGCGGGTGTTCTTCGACCAACCGATGGCTCTGCAAATACAAACGCATCCTTTGGTGTGTCCTATGACTTCAAGAAGTCGACATCCAAGCTCCCAACAATAACCGGCGCCTACCTCGATTACTCGTGGCGGGACCGCTTGGTGAGCATCGGTGCTGGCCGTGATTCCGTACGGCGTGTCGGCATCGGAGCGCAAGTTCGCTCTTATATCAGCACTCCAGTGTCATCCGATCGCTTCTACTACGGTGGTGGCCTTGGCTACTACTCGCTGCAAAGCGGTGGTTCAAGCGGACGCTTCGGTGCAAAGCTGCTGGTTGGCTATGAGCGCAATGATGGCTGGGCTCTCGAATACGATGTGACATCAATCAACGAAGCTCAGGGTATGAACTTTAGTGGCTCACAGCTCCGTGTTGCTTACCGTTTCTAAACCCGCGAAGCGTTTGTAAAGGAAAGGCCTCCCGGGTTCCGGGAGGCCTTTTTTATATCTATCGTGATAGCTACGAATGGGGGATCAATAAGTCAGTTCATTGTCGATAATCGAATTACAGCCCCAAACCTTTACTACCGAGGAGCTTGCCGGCATTAAGTCCGCTGTCAAGTGTGTCAATCTGGAAGGTCCCACGATTGATGTCACTTGGGATGTCAATGTAGCGCTCTCGCAGTGTATTCAGCTGCTGGTCAGCACCCTTCACTGCACTGTCTGCTTGACCGGACATCGACTTCGAACCCATCTCCGATGTCAACTCCGGGAGAAGCGTAGCGGCATCTGCGGGATTTTCCATAATTTTCTGGAGCAGTGTCGCTAGTTTAGCAATTTGCTGCAAGTGTAGGTTCATCGATTGCTGATATTGGCCGGCTAGAGGCGCACAAGGATCTGGCGGCCGGACATTGTTGAAACGACCTGCCATTTGGTTAAGCTGGGATGTGACATCTAGTAAGCGTGCACGCGTTTGGTCCTGCCCGGGGACGTTGATTTTGTTCTCATCCTCGCTGAAGAGCTGGTTATAGCCGTTTACTGTCATCGTGGGGATGATTTGCATTGCGACGCCTTCCAGTGATGAAGATAGCTGTCTTAAATCAATATGGTATTGCTTCAGCCAGCGGAGGTAAGCGATGACATCTTCGGGCATCGGAATACCGGTTTGACCTGGAGGCGCGAGGACAGGTGCTTCTGGAGCACTCGTCGTCGGTGCTTGCAGGACTGGTGCATTGGCTGTCTGTGTTTGGGGAGGAGCCAGAATCGCGGTGCTTTTTGTGGTTGTCGGCTGGGAGCCCAGTAGGCCTGCAGTTTTTGCTAAAAAGGCGCCAAGTCCAAGGAGACCGAGTGCTGCGACACCGCCAATAATCCACTTCTTTGGATCCTGAATGGGCATTTGTGGCGGAGCCACCTGACTGGGTGTATCCTGCGCTGCCGGAGGAGTCGTAAGCTTTCCAAATGCAGGGGTAGGTGCCGCTGCTGAAATAGCTTTGCCACACAAGGGGCAGAAGCGTGCACTCTCCGGGATTCCCCCTCCACATGCGGTACATTTCTCCATAGTAGCCTCCATTCCCCAAGTTACGACCCACGAATAATCGATGTTCCCGCTAAGTTTATCAGCGGGGTAACGCATGGTGGAATAAGGATGCACTGTAATGTCATTCTCACCCCGGTGACCGCCGTCACACTGGTACTTTTCCCTGCTACATGGTGCAATAGCCTACGGTTAGCGTGTCAAATATGTTGATACGGCTGGTGGAAACCAGTGCCGCACCACCATGTTGGGGTAGTGTTAATGCCGTCCATAGCTAAGACCATCAAAGGTATCCTTTTCGGAAAAGGGATGCGAAAAGCCAAGTTTATTGGCGGACCCATGAAGGGGATGGTTGCCTACTTTGACTTTGTTCGCGATACGCAGACCTGGCGCGGTGTCTACGAAGTCGCTCAGATGGATTGGCTCATAAAGGCAATCAAACCAGGGGCAGTATGCATCGATATTGGTGCAGCTGAGGGCTACTTTACGCTCCTGATGGCACGTGAGGCTGGTACCAGTGGTCATGTGATTGCGTTCGAGCCAAGCGAGCGACGTGACTATATGCAACAGGCATATGACCTGAACACTGCTGCAAATCTTGCTCGTCTAAGTATCGTGACGGAATTCGCTATCGGGCCAAACACTGTCGACTTTCCAGGAATCACCTTTGATGCGTATGCAGACAAGGTCGGGCTCACTCGTGTGGATGTCGTCAAAATCGATGTCGATGGTGGCGAAATGGATGTACTTGAAGGGATGCGTGGCACCCTTGAGCGCTATCACCCACATATTTCTGTAGAGCTGCACTCGCCTGAGCTACATGAGCGTGTGGCAACATTCCTTGCTGCCCTCGGATACAAGATGACACTTGTCGATCCTCCAGCCTATGAATACCGTCCTATCCCGTTCAACA
>JAURHZ010000135.1 GCA_030833025.1 Armatimonadota bacterium | reverse complement strand
TAAAGCGTGCGATAGCCGTATCGGCATTTGATGCATCCCGAAGCGCACTGGTAGCCACGGCAACCCGCCGAGTTGTCCCATAGTGCTTGGCAAGGACGGCAAAGGATGCGAGCGCAGCCTCCGTGTGACCTATCGCATCCGCACTCAGCTCACTACCGCCATCCATCCCAATACCAAGTCGCGTCTGCACAACCTCTTCACAGAGAATGCCACTTTTGTCTCCGATGACCATTTTGACGGAGTTTGACCCGATATCGATGGCGCAGATTGGTGGGAGAGACGGATTACTTTGCATACATCAACCTTACCTTGGTTTGTACCCGTCTGTCAGACCCACAACGTTACGGATACTTGAGGCTTGCATTTTGCCGTGGGCAAATAGTGGATGCCGCATGTCAACGACCAAACCAACATCGTCGATGGGTCAACAAATGCTAGAATGCTGGATAGATTTGGAGATGTTATCCATGAATTTTCGTGTTATGTTTCTTGCTTCCGTAGCCGCTCTGGCCCTCCTTTCAGGTTGTAATGCTGGTGTCGAGACATCCGTGCCTGCCCCTACACCTGAGAGTGCGCCTGCGACGACTCCGGCGCCTACTGCAACAACCAATGCAGGTACTCCAGAGCCAGGTGGAAACGACAAGCCTGCTCCTGCGGCGGCTGCCCCCCAAGGTGCGCCGGGTCCTCCAGCGACCCCCGATGCCGATGCGCCTCTCGCACCAACGCCTGATGAAGACAAAAACATCAAGGATGCAGAAGCGAGCAAGGATAACGCAAAGGCTGCAGCAGCTTATGTGGCCCGCGCAAGCCGCCACGTAAACGATGACAAGGCAGGTACCAAGATTCGCTTCAATGCCGTTGTCAAAGATGCGAAGAAGGCATTAGAGCTGGATCCAGGTAACAAGCGCGCCACAAGCCTGCTTAAACTCGCCGAAGGCCGTTTGGCTGAAAAGAAGTAACTCTGCATGCTAGACCCGGGATTTCTCCAGCAATTACGCCTCATCGTCACCGATGAAGGCTTGCGCACAAGCGATGCACAGCGCCATGCATATGCATCGGATGCCTACACGCTGGAGAAAGCCCCCCCGGGTGCAATCGTCCTGCCAACGAGTACGGAGCAGGTTGCCGCGATTGTAAAGCTCTGCGGTGCCCATGGGGTGCCAATCGTCCCACGGGGGGCGGGCACGGGTCTTGCCGGCGGTGCGATGGCCCGTGAGAACATGGTGTTACTGTGTCTGTCACGGATGAACCGCATTCTCAAGGTGGATATCCCGAACCGCCGCGTGCATGCCGAAGCGGGTGTTGTCAACACGACGCTAACGAAAGCCGTCTCCCCGGATGGATTTCTCTACGCACCAGACCCATCGTCGCAGGGAGCCAGCACCGTTGGTGGCAACCTTGCAAACAACGCGGGAGGGCCGCATACGCTGAAATATGGCGTAACGGCAAACCATATTCTCGGCGCAACAATCGTTTTGGCATCCGGTGAGATTGTCAAAGTAGATGCCAGCCAGCCAGGCCTCGACATTTTAGGGATTATCTGCGGCTCGGAAGGCACCATTGCCATCGTCACAGAAGTCATCGTCAAGATCGTACGCGCTCCAGAAGCGATTCGGACCCTCCTAGCCGTCTGCCCCAGTGTTGCCGTAGCCACAAAGATCATCTCAAGCATTATCGCTGCTGGGATTATTCCCGCAGCGCTCGAGATGATCGACCAGACGATTTTGCGGGTTGTCGAGGAGAGCTATCACTTGGGTCTCCCCACGGATGCGGGTGCGGTTTTGCTGATTGAAATGGATGGCCCAGAAGCCGGGTTGGACCGCCTCACCACCAAGGTCGAGCAGCTCTGCCTCGATGGCGGTGTCGTCCGGGTTGAGGTTGCATCCGATGCTACAACACGTGCAAAGCTCTGGACCGCGCGTAAAAAGGCAGTTGGTGCGCTGGGTCGCCTTGCGCCAAGCCATGCAACACAAGATGGCGTTGTCCCACGCACAAAGCTCCCTGAGATTCTCACGCGCATCGAAGAAATCGCCGCAAAGCACAATCTACGGATTGCCAATGTCTTCCACGCCGGCGATGGCAACCTGCACCCGGTTGTTCTTTTTGATGAGCGCGACAAGGATGAAGTCAAGCGTGTCCTTGCCGCAGGTGGTGACATTTTGCGTGCATGCGTCGATGCCGGTGGAACGCTAACTGGCGAACACGGCATTGGTTTGGAGAAACAGGAATTTATGGGGATGGTCTTTACCCCTGAAGACTTGGAGCTGCAGAAACGCATCCGTGATGTGTTTAATCCGCAGGGACTCCTAAACCCTGGCAAGCTATTCCCAGTCCATAACACTTGTTGTCCACACATGGACCGGCCAGATACCGCTGAGCTCCAGCTACTGGCAAGGGGTAAGGGCTCCGTTTAGCGACTCCTGCAATGGCTCGAATGTGCATCAGCCGCTGCGGTCGGTCTATATAGGTTGCTCCGTCTGAAGCGACGAATTATCATCCTGACCCGTCGTGAGTTTGCGGACAAGCTGTAGTAGGTCGCCCCGCTGATAGGCTCCCTTGGTCAAAATGTCGGCGACGTGCCCGTTAAGCCGCTTGTGGTCATCTGGTGTCAGGGACTTGCTTGTGAGGACCACAACAGGGATATCTGCACAGCCTGGCTCTGCGCGCAGCTGGTCTGAGAACGTAAAGCCATCCATAACTGGCATCATGAGATCAAGTACAACCAACGCTGGGCGGCGATTACGGATCTGACGCATCGCATCCTCGCCGTTTGCCGCGACATCTACTGTCCAACCATCCCGCTCGAGCAGACGGCGAACGAGCTCACTGCTGGCCGTGTCATCCTCAACAACCAGAATAGGCGCAGGCGTGTCCGACTCCGTGAGGCGCTCCAGCAACGTATCGAGGCGATTCCAGTCGATGGGCTTGGTGAGACAGTCTGTTGCCCCAAGTGCCAAACCGATTTCTTTGTTTTCTACGACCGATAGCAGGACGACGGGAATTTCTGCAAGCGTGGCATCGGCCTTCAGTGCAGCAAGAACCTGCCAGCCATTCATTTGAGGCATCATGACATCAAGGGTGATGACGTCCGGCTTGACAGTCCTCGCGAGAGAGAGACCTGCCTCTCCGCTACTACACGTCACTACGCGGTAGCCATCACGGCTAAGCGATCGCTGAATGAGGTCGAGGGCTTCAATATTGTCATCGATGGCAAGAATGGTCCCCCGGTGACCATGGCTTGTTGCGGATTGGGCTATATCAACAACGTGTGCAGCGGATACGGCACCAAGAGGGCTTCCATCAGCATCGCATTGCACCATCCGCGGTAGCTCGATGGTAAACGTGCTTCCCTCACCAAGCTGGCTGGATACGCGGATGTCACCGCCCATCATTTGACAGAACTTCCGGGAAATCGTAAGGCCGAGGCCTGTTCCTCCGTACTTCCGCGTCGTGGATGAGTCTGCCTGAACGAATGCCTGGAAGAGACGACCAAGCTGTTCCTGTGTCATACCGATTCCGTGGTCGGTAATCGCCATCACGATTTGCTCCGTGTTATCACGCAGTGCTGTGGAAACATCCAAATGGATCTCACCACCATCCGTGAACTTACACGCATTGCTAAGCAGGTTGAAGAGCGTCTGGCGGACCTTGACGACATCGGCGACCATCACCCCGATGTTGTCAGGGCATGTCACGACCAATGTATTGTTATTGCGGCTGATCAGCGGTTGGATCATCGCGATGACATCATCAATGGTGCTTCGAATGGAGAATGACTCCATGAAGAGCGTCATCTTGCCAGCTTCGATTTTCGAGAGGTCCAAGATGTCATTGATAAGTGCCAAGAGGTGTTTACCCGCGGCGCGGACTTTCTCGAGATCTGGTACGAACTCCTCAGGCTTCAAATCTTGGGCTTCTTCGATAAGCATTTCGCTGTACCCGATGATCGCGTTCATCGGTGTCCGTAGCTCATGGCTCATATTTGCAAGGAATGCAGTTTTGGTACGGCTGGCTTCGAGTGCTTCATCACGAGCCGTGATCAACTCAGCATTCATCCGCTCGTTTTCATGTTCAGCCCGAAGTCGCTGAAGCGCCATTCCGATTTGGCTGCCAACGGATTGTAGAAATGGCATCCACCGTGCAGACCATTGCGTATCGTTTGCATCCACACTTAGATTCAATTCACCAATAGTTTGCGTCGCCGCGGTTACGGAGATGGTGATTATCTTGCCAGTATCGACGGAAACGGGCATTGGACTGACCGTGTTTCCTGTGTGTTGCCCGTGAGCTTCACGCTCGGCAGTTCGGATTTGAATGGCACCCTTAAGCGCAAGGCCATCTGTTGCTTCAAGCTCTGCGGCAACCCGCTGCCACAGGACATCTTCGCGGCGTTCCTCTTGCAGAATACTGTCGAGGCGACGCTGGAGGTCAAGTTCCTCTCCGCGTTTTACGAGGCTATCTTCGCGTTCACGTGCTTCTTCGAGCTCTGCAACGAGCATCGCTGCATAGACATTGGCGTCTGCAAGCGACTCAACTTGCCGCCGGAGGTCAGCATTTTCAGCCCGAATCGTATCTAGCTCCGCTTGGAGGTCAGCGTAGTCCCGTTGCTCTGACATGTGTGCTAAAAGACCACTGTGTTAACGGTTGCCATCCGGCTAGCGATAAGGCCGAGGCCTACGCGTGTGATGTCGGGTGGCAGTATCCGCTTACCATCCTGCCCTAAAGGGACTGGACAGTAGTTTTCGATACAGGTGCTGCATGCCTCAAGGGTCACACCAGACTCAACAAGGAGATTCTTTAGTTCAGCAATGGATGGAAAACCAGGAACCGGATTATCGTGTCCAACGGAGTCGCTTGCCCAGTGAGCACCGAGCATCGAAAAAACGATGGTCACATTGGTACCCATTTGCGCTGCAGCCAATGCGGCTGAGAATCCGAGGACAACTTGGTGAACATTGCCGGTTCCGCTGGAAATGATGATCTGGAGGTCAGGTTCTTGTGGTGTTGGGGATGCATCCATGTCGTGATGTGCTTCCTATACGAACAACGTAATTTTGGATTTAGCTGCATCGCCGAGGTACGTCGCCACGCCACCGTAATCGATGTCATCAAGGAGCTCCGCTCGGGTCACTCCCATCACACCCATTGACATTTCACAGGCCACCATTTTGATGCCTAGTTCTTGCGCGAGAGCTATCATATTCGGGAGCGATTCGATGTTGCGCTGTGTCATCAGGTACTTGAAGAACAGTGGCCCCATGCCTGCCATGTTCATCCGGCTCGTTGGCACAGCGTGCGGACCATTGGGTAGCATCATCGCAACCATTTTCTCACCAACGGTTTTGCCACTGAATGTCTTATCTTTGCGCAGCGCGGTGAGCCCCCAGAAGGTGAAGAACATCGAGACTTCCATGCCCATCGATGCCGCACCGACGGCGATAGTGAATGCTGCGAAGAGAGTATCCATTTCACCACTGAAGACGACCAGCGTCGCTCGGTCTTCTGGGCAGTTTTCGGACAGCGTTCCGACGGTTCCTTGGATGGCTTGCAGGGACGCTTCGACATCAGCGAGGCGTGCATTTACCTTTTGGTCAACGAGTTGATTGACAAGGGCGATGAGCTCGGATTGTGAAAGAGTGATGTTGTCGCTCATTTCAGCTGACCTTCTCGATTACAGCTGTTTGAATACCGTCTACATCCGAAAACGATGTGAGCTTTTGGTTCATTTTCCGAACCCATGCTTCGACATCCGCTTTGAACGACGGATCGGATGCCATTACCGTGAGCGTTACTCCGGGTTGCAGCTCCTTCATCGCGCGTGAAATCTTGACGATGGGCATCGGGCAGTTTAGTCCTTTGCAGTCGAGGTCGACATTACTCATAGCAAGTCCATCTTATCCCAAGGGGTAAATACTTGGAACGGTATACGGCGTACGGTGGTTTATATGAATGGAACGGTAATAAACCGGTCAAGTGCTTGGAACAGGATGAAGAATGATATGAAGATGTTTACAGCTGTAATCGCTGGTTTGTTGTTGGCAGTTTCTTCGACGGCTGCTAAGGCAGAGGACATTGTTGGCATCGCTGCTGGCAATAAGGACTTTTCAACCCTCGTAACCGCAGTCAAGGCTGCTGGACTTGTAGAGACCCTTCAAGGTGCTGGCCCATTCACCGTCTTTGCACCAACAAATGCTGCATTTGCGAAGCTTCCAAAGGCAACCCTCGAAGCGCTCCTCAAGGACAAGAAGGCCCTCACAGCAATCCTGACTTACCACGTTGTCTCAGGCAAGGTAATGGCTGCTGATGTTGTCAAGCTCAAGGATG
>JAURHZ010000134.1 GCA_030833025.1 Armatimonadota bacterium | reverse complement strand
TGGAAATCTTGCGGTAGCTGGTGAGGAGCTGTTGCTCCGTTGTCGGAACGTTCGGCATGCCGGCACCCCCCTTCGGTGCGTGGATGCACTATATACCAATAACGCAAACTAGATTCTAGGCAGTGCCCACAATCCCAGTCGCTACTCTTGGCTTGCTAAGGCCCGGGGCAGAATGAGGAGACCAATCGCTATAACTGGAGCGATAAAGAATGGCAACACCGATGTTGGCTGAGCACCCATCGTTCGGAGAACAAATCCCATGACCGCTGCCGATTCCATGAGGGCAAGGCTGATGATCAGCCGAGTCTTCGCCATGTTCGCAGGCAGCATCGGGCTTGTGAGGAGAGCGTTTATGATGCCTCCGACGAGCCCAATGCCAGCCATTATGCTAAGCGCTAAGGTGAGGTTTGGGTCAACCGTCTTTGCAGTGACAGGAAACTTGAACGCCGTGGCCCCATAAAATATACACATGCCCATCATGACGAATGTTAGTTTCTTGAGGGAACCACGGTTGTTCATAGAATGCTCCTAAGCCTCGAATGCCTGCTGAAGGTCGGCGATGATGTCATCGATATGCTCGATACCAACGCTGACACGGACGAGGTCATCGGTAATACCGACCGCGACACGAACATCCTCAGGCATGCTCACGTGCGTCATCGTCCACGGTTGCTCGATAAGCGACTCGACGCCGCCAAGGCTCTCCGCGAGCGTGAACATCTTGACGTTTGACAGAGCCTTTTTCACCATTTCGCCATTTTGCATCCGGAACGAGAATGTCCCTCCGTAGCCACTCATCTGGCGCTTGGCCAGCTCGTGCTGTGAATGGCTCTCGAGTCCTGGATGAAGGACTTCCTTGCTCTCTGGACGTGTCTGCAACCACTTCGCGAGCGCAAGCGCATTTGCATTGTGGACATCCATGCGGACAGGAAGCGTCTTAATGCCACGGAGCACGAGGAAGCAGTCAAACGGAGCCTGCCCACTGCCCATCGCGTTCTGTAGCATCCCGATTTTCTCGGCGAGCTCAGGGTTGTTCGTGACCGCTCCGCCGCCGACAACATCCGAGTGGCCATTGAGGTACTTGGTAGTCGAGTGCATCACGATGTCCATCCCGAGGTCCAGCGGGCGCTGGAAGTAAGGCGAAAGGAAGGTGTTGTCACAGAGCGTGATGACATTGTGCTCCTTTGCAATCTCAGCGATTGCAGCAAGGTCGAGCAGGTTCATCAGCGGGTTGGTTGGGGTCTCCGTCCAAATACCACGGGTATTCGGACGGATAGCCGCGCGAAGCTTGTCGAGGTCACGCATGTTGATGAACTCGACATCCACGCCCTTGGTTGACATCACGGATGCCATCAAGCGATATGTTCCGCCGTAAAGATCATCGTGGACGAGGAAGTGATCGCCGGCATTGAAAAGTTGAATCAATGTTGCGGTGGCGGCCATTCCTGTGCCAAATGCAAAGCCACGGATTCCACCTTCGAGCTCAGCCAAACATGCTTCGAGAGCGAAGCGCGTCGGGTTGCCCGAGCGGCCGTAGTCAAAGGTTCGCTGCTTGCCAACCGTCTCAAATGCATATGTGGATGAGAGATAAATCGGAGGCATCACGGCGCCGTGCGCATCTGGCATCGGACCCGCGTGGACACACGTCGTGGCGATGTTTTTACTTTTGTTTGCCATAGTGGTTTCCTTAGAACTCGAGCTTTACCGTCTCGCGGATGCGGCGGATGGCTTCATCGACGCGCTCTCCAGCAACATCGCCGTTGATCGTGAGGGACATCCGGACATAGCCATCACCATTTTCACCATAGCCAAGACCTGGAATCACAAGAACGCCAGCCTTCTCGAGGAGCTCCTTGGCAAATGTCATCGATGTATAGCCCTTTGGCACTGGAATCCAGACAAAGAAGCCAGCCTTTGGATAGTCGAGCTTCCAGCCGAGGGAGTTGAGGCCATCGATGAGGCGCTTGCGGCGCAGGTCATACAGCGCGAATGTGTCGGCATTGGATGCATTGAGCAGTGCCCAGCCGGCGGTTCGTGAGATGGCGGCGAACTGCTTGGAGTCGATATTCGACTTCATCCGGTTCAGCGTCGTGATGCCTTCCTTGTTTCCGACTGCGAAACCGATACGCCATCCAGTCATATTGAATGTCTTGGAGAGGGAATGGGTTTCGATAGCGACATCCATGGCACCCTCGGCTTGGAGGATACTTGGTGGCTGATAGCCATCGTAGCCGACTTCTGCGTATGCACAGTCGTTACAGATCAGGAGGTCGTATTCCTTTGCAAAGCGCACGGCATCGTTGAAGAACGACAATGGCGCAATCGCACCCGTTGGGTTGTGCGGGTAGTTGAGGAAGAGGAGTTTTGCAGCCTTTGCGACATCGGTGGGGATGGCAGTGAGGTCTGGAAGGAAATTATTCTCGATGGTCAGTGGCATCAGGTGTGGCTGGCCACCGGCAAGCAGGGTCTGGACCTTAGGAACGGTGTAGTTCGGGTCTGGGATCAGGGCGATATCGCCTGGATCGATGTAGGCCCAGCAGAGGTGGGCAAGCCCTTCCTTGGATCCGATGAGCAGCACCATTTGGTCGGTGGTGACTTCGACACCGTAGCGATTGTAGAACCACTGTGCAGCTTGCTTCAGGAAGATTGGGTCTCCGGCATCGGATTCGTCGTAGCAGTGCGTCTCTGGGTTCTTTGCTTCTTCATAAAGACGATCGATGATCGGGGTTGGGGTTGGCTGGTCTGGGTCACCGATACCAAAGTCGATGAGGTCCTTGCCTTCAGCACGTGCTGCAGCCTTGAGGCGGGCAATTTCTCCAAAGAGGTAGGGTGGAATCAGGTCGAGGCGCTTGGCACGGATTGGCATGGTGATGTTTCCTTTCGATGTGAGCCGCCAGTGGCTGGCGGTACAGGGTTAGTTCAGCTCGATAGAGCCGGTATAGACAAGTGTCGCTGGGCCAGTCATGAAGACGTGGTTGCTTGCTTCATCCCAGAGGATTTGCAGGTCCCCTCCAGCAAGGGTGATGTTGACGGAGCGTCCTGAGAGACCATTGAGATGAGCCGCAACGGCGACGGAGCACGCGCCCGTTCCACAGGCCAGCGTTCTACCTGCGCCACGTTCCCATGTCAGCATGTGAAGGTGTTCTGGGCTTAGAACTTGAACTTCATGGACATTTATTTTGCGGGGGAAGCGAGCGTGCTTTTCCAGTTCTGGGCCGATTGCATTGATGGATGCATCGGTAACGGTGTCGACAAAGTAAACCGCGTGTGGGTTTCCCATTGAGACGGCTGTCACGGCAATGTCCTTGCCATTGACATCGAGGCGCTCGCTGACCGCCGGACCATCCGGACCCGTCATCGGGATTTCAGGGCGGCTAAGGCGTGCGGGGCCCATATCGACGCGGACGCTGTCGACGGTTGGCCCTTCGCCATTTAGCTCGAGGATGAGGTCGCCTGCTTTTGTCTCAACGGTGATGGTCCGCTTGGCTGTGTGTCCATTTTCATAGACCCACTTCCCGAAGCAGCGGATGCCGTTGCCGCACATTTCAGCCTCGGAGCCATCCGGGTTGTACATACGGTAGATAAGGTCGATGCCTTCACGGGATGACGATTCGACGACGAGGATGCCATCGGAACCGATTCCGAAATGGCGGTCGCAGAGAGTTGGGGCGTTGCGTTCAATGACATCCACCGGAATGCCCGGATGTGCAATCCTGTCGATCAGGATGAAGTCATTACCAATGCCATGTAGCTTTGCAAACGGGACGTTCACTATGCGGACTCAGCCTCATCGGCGACTTCGGTGATATCAAAGCCCTTTTCTGCGGCTTCACGGAGGCTGATCTGTCGGCTTGGAACGATACTGGTGACGCTGCTCTTGTAGACGAGCTGCGTTGGGCGCCCAGGAGAGTCCAGCAAAATCGTGAACTGATCGAAGCCGCGTACGGTTCCGCGCAGCTGGACTGAGTTCGAGAGGTAAATCGTTACTGCGATGTTCTCACGGCGGACCTGGTTTAGAAAGAGGTCTTGCAAACCTTGATGTCTCTGCATCATTCACTCCTTATTTGCCTGACAGTGGTTCGCTTAGCAGGCGGACAACCCGCTCTGCGGTATCGGCGACGGTTTCACCCGCATCGATGGTCAACCACTCCGTCAGTGGGTCTCCGCGGAACCATGTCCGTTGGCGTCGTGCAAAGCGCCGTGTGTCCTGCGCGATTGCATCCACCGTGGCGTCATATCCACGTTCACCCGACAAATACTCTACCAGATGCCGGTATCCAAGGCTTAGCATTGCTTTTGCATCCGGTGGAATTCCAGCAGCCAAGAGGCCTTCCACTTCGGCTAAAAAGCCATCGGTTAGCATTTGCTGGACTCGTGCGTTAATACGGACATCGAGCTCAGCCATGTCCCGTTCCATCACGATGAGGCGTGCTCCCGGTTTTGGGATACCGTGGACGCCCTCGGGTGTCCGCCAGGCAGACATCGGTGTTCCAGTAACCGCGTGCACTTCTAGCGCACGCATGATGCGCTTGAGGTCGGCGGGCGGGATGCGGCTGGCTGAATCTGGGTCGATAAGCTGCAGACGCGTATGCAGCAGCTCAGTTCCATGGAGTGCGGCTTCTGCGGTCCATGCAGCACGGAGCTCGGGTTGAGGTCCGACAGGTGGAATGGAAAGCGTCGCCAGCATTGGGCGAATGTAGAGGCCTGTCCCTCCGACCATCAGCGGTGTCAAGTCACGCGCTGCGTAATCCGTTAGGACTCCCTCCGCGTGTGCTGTGAAGTCTTGGACGGTGAAGTCACTGGTGGGGTCGACAAGGTCGATTCCATACCAGGGGATGGCCCGCTGCTCTTCCGCGGTGGGTTTCGCACTCCCAATATTGAGAGATTTGTAGACCGCAACGGCATCTACGGAAATACACGCACTGCCAAGACGCTGAGCGACGGCGATACCGACTGCCGTTTTGCCAACCGCCGTTGGGCCCGCGAGGGCCCAGCGGTGGGGGATGTCGGTCATTTCGTTTCGCCTGCTAAATACTAAACAGGTCTGCTGCGGATGGGCTATCGGGGAGCTGAAAGGTTTGCTCACGTCCGGGGCCGACCGAGACAAAGCGCGCAGGGACACCCGCAAGCTCCTGAACCCGTGTCACATACGCTTTAGCGTTTTCAGGGAGCTCAGCATACGATGTCGCATTTTCGACGCCGGCTTCATCCCAGCCTGGAAGGGTTTCAAAAACGGGTTCGCAGCCATCGAGGAGCTGAACATCCCCGCTTGGGAAGCGGGCAAGTGCGCTACCAGCACGTGTGTAGCCGGTGCAGATCTGGACTTCTTCGAAGCCAGCGAGGACATCGAGGTGGCCGATATGAATCCCTGTAAGGCCATTGACACGCACTGAGTGTTTGAGCGCAAAGGCATCCAGCCAGCCGCAGCGGCGTGGCCGCCCCGTCGTCGTTCCGTATTCATGTCCACGTTCACGGATTCGGTCGCCGCGCTCATCGAGGAGCTCTGTTGGGAATGTCCCTGAACCGACGCGCGTTGTATATGCCTTTACCACGCCGAGAACTTGTGAGATCGCCGTTGGCGGGATACCGGTGCCGATGGTCGCACCACCGGAAATCGGATGGCTACTCGTAACAAATGGATACGTACCGCCATCTAGGTCAAGCATCGTGGCCTGCGCACCTTCAAACAGAATCTTGCTGCCAGCATCCATTAGGTCGTGGGCAAGAGCCTGCGTATCACAAATGTATGGTGCAAGCGTCTCAGTGACGGTTGCCAGCTGTTTGATGATGGCATCCACGGTGTAGGTTTCCGCTTGGAAGACATGCTTCAAAATGGCATTTTTCAGCGGGATGATTTGTTCGAGGCGCTCGCGGAGGCGTGCTGGGTTGATGATGTCGCCCATCCGGATACCAACGCGACTAGCCTTATCGGCATAACAAGGACCAACTCCGCGACCAGTGGTGCCAATCTTGGCCTTGCCACGTGCAGTTTCCTCATGCATGTCGAGGTCGCGGTGGTAAGGCAGGATGACGTGCGCATTTTGTGAGATTCTCAGCCCGGAGACATCGATGCCTTTGGCAACGAGGGCGGTGATCTCATCGGTGAGTGTCCACGGATCGATGACCATTCCATCCGCCATGATGGAAATGACGCCCGGGGTTAGCACTCCGCTAGGAATAAGGTGGAATTTATACTGTGTGCCAGCAAATTGGACGGTGTGCCCGGCGTTAGGGCCTCCCCCGTAGCGGATGACGGCATCGGCTTCCTGGCAGAGGATGTCAACGAGCTTTCCTTTGGCCTCATCACCCCAGTGTGTTCCGACCACG